>NZ_JBJLSK010000001.1:0-276709 GCF_050871965.1 Kineococcus lubricus | reverse complement strand
GCGGGCGCCCGCCAGCGCCCCCGCGCCCCCCCCCCCCCCCCCCCCCCCCCCCCCCCCCCCCCCCCCCCCCCCCCCCCCCCCCCCCCCCCGCGTCTTCGGTTGCGCTGCAACCGGGTCGACGGGCATGATCGCCCGATTTCGCACACGGCGCGCCGTCGCGTAAGCTTGACCGTCGGTCCGTCATGCCTTCTGTTGGGTCTTCCAGCGGGGGTGATCAGACGGACTTCAACCGACACTTGATGAAAAGCGGAGGACATGCCGAAGAAGGACGGCGTCATCGAGATCGAAGGCACCGTGATCGAGGCCCTGCCGAACGCGATGTTCCGCGTCGAGCTGAGCAACGGTCACAAGGTGCTCGCCCACATCTCCGGGAAGATGCGTCAGCACTACATCCGCATCCTCCCCGAGGACCGGGTCGTGGTCGAGCTCAGCCCCTACGACCTGTCCCGCGGGCGCATCGTCTACCGCTACAAGTGACCACCCACTGGCCGCCGGCCCGTCCCGAGACCGGGACGGGTTCTGCACGACCGGAGACACGATGAAGGTCAAGCCGAGCGTCAAGAAGATCTGCGACAAGTGCAAGGTGATCCGCCGTCACGGGCGAGTCATGATCATCTGCGACAACCTGCGCCACAAGCAGCGCCAGGGCTGACGCAGCACGCACCGCAGCTTCGCCACTGCTCCAGCACGGACGCAGTTCCCACAGCAGGACCCGCCAGCACCGCTGGTGACACCCCCGGTCGGAGGCCGGGGACCCGCTCGAGACGGCGGGACAGGCCCTGCTCCAGACCTCCGCGACAGAAGAGGGACCATCCCGCATGGCACGTCTCGTCGGCGTCGACCTCCCCCGCGAGAAGCGGCTGGAGATCGCGCTCACGTACATCTACGGCGTCGGTCGCACGCGCGCCCAGGAAACCCTGGCCGCGACGGGTGTGAACCCGAACCTGCGCGTCCGCGACCTCTCGGACGACGACCTGGTCGCGCTCCGCGACCACATCGAGGGCAACTACCGCGTCGAGGGTGACCTCCGCCGCGAGGTGGCCGCCGACATCCGCCGCAAGGTCGAGATCGGCACCTACCAGGGCCTGCGGCACCGCCGCGGGCTGCCCGTCCGCGGTCAGCGCACGAAGACCAACGCGCGCACCCGCAAGGGCCCGAAGCGCACCGTGGCCGGCAAGAAGAAGGCCGGTCGCAAGTAAGCAGTGCGCGGTCCGCCTGCGGGCCGCCTCGCGAACCCACCGGTTCGCCCTCGAAGCCAGTCGTCGCAGTCCACCAGGAGTCCGGAGAGCATGCCTCCCAAGAGCCGCCAGGCCACGGCGACGCGCAAGCCGCGTCGCAAGGAGAAGAAGAACGTCGCGCACGGCCACGCGCACATCAAGTCGACGTTCAACAACACGATCGTCTCGATCACCGACCCGACGGGCGCGGTCATCGCGTGGGCGTCGGCCGGTCAGGTCGGGTTCAAGGGGTCCCGCAAGTCGACCCCGTTCGCCGCCCAGATGGCCGCCGAGGCGGCCGCTCGTCGTGCGCAGGAGCACGGCATGCGCAAGGTCGACGTCTTCGTCAAGGGCCCGGGGTCGGGCCGCGAGACCGCGATCCGTTCCCTCCAGGCCACCGGCCTCGAGGTCGGCGCGATCCAGGACGTCTCCCCCAGCCCGCACAACGGCTGCCGTCCGCCCAAGCGCCGGCGCGTCTGACTCGGGAGCGGTCCCGGGGCCCTCGGGTCCCGGGACCGACCTGATCGGAAACCCAGTTCTCTGATCGAGCCAGACCCCGTCGGTGGACCGATGCCGACGGGCGTGCGGGGCGTCATATGGCGGACGCCCGCGGGAAGGAACCTCCGTGCTGATCGCACAGCGCCCCACCCTCACCGAGGACGTCGTCGACGAGTACCGCTCGCGCTTCGTCATCGAGCCCCTCGAGCCCGGCTTCGGGTACACCCTCGGCAACTCGCTGCGCCGGACCCTGCTGTCGTCCATCCCGGGCGCCGCGGTGACCAGCCTGCGGATCGACGGTGTGCTGCACGAGTTCACGTCCGTGCCGGGGGTGAAGGAGGACGTCACCGAGATCGTCCTCAACGTCAAGAACCTCGTCGTCTCCTCCGAGCACGACGAACCCGTCGTCATGTACCTGCGCAAGCAGGGCCCGGGCGCGGTCACCGCGGCCGACATCGCCCCGCCCGCGGGGGTCGAGGTCCACAACCCCGACCTGCACATCGCGACGCTCAACAGCAAGGGCAAGCTCGAGCTGGAGCTGACGGTCGAGCGCGGCCGCGGCTACGTCTCGGCGGCGCAGAACAAGTCCGGTGAGCAGGAGATCGGCCGCATCCCGGTCGACTCGATCTACTCCCCGGTCCTGAAGGTGACGTACAAGGTCGAGGCGACCCGCGTCGAGCAGCGGACGGACTTCGACCGCCTCGTCGTGGACGTGGAGACCAAGCACGCCATCACGCCCCGCGACGCCGTCGCCTCGGCCGGCAAGACCCTGGTCGAGCTGTTCGGCCTGGCGCGCGAGCTCAACGTCGAGGCCGAGGGCATCGACATGGGCCCCTCGCCGACCGACGCCGCGCTGGCGGCGGACCTGGCGCTGGAGATCGAGGCGCTGGACCTCACGGTCCGGTCCTACAACTGCCTCAAGCGCGAGGGCATCCACACCGTCGGCGAACTGGTCTCGCGCAGCGAGGCCGACCTGCTCGACATCCGCAACTTCGGGCAGAAGTCCATCGACGAGGTCAAGGCCAAGCTGGTCGGCATGGGCCTGCACCTCAAGGACTCCCCGCCCGGGTTCGACCCGAGCGCCGTCGTCAACGACTTCGAGGACGACGACCAGTCGTTCGCCGAGGACGAGCAGCTCTGACCGTCCGCAGCTCCGCGCGCTGACCGGGCGCGGGGCAACACCGAGGAGACACAACAATGCCCACCCCCACCAAGGGTCCGCGGCTCGGCGGCGGGCCGGCCCACGAGAAGCTCATCCTCGCCAACCTGGCGACGCAGCTCTTCGAACACCGCAGCATCACCACCACCGAGGCCAAGGCGAAGCGGCTGCGCCCGCACGCCGAGCGCCTCATCACCTTCGCCAAGAAGGGTGACCTGGCGGCCCGCCGCGAGGTCATGAAGACGGTGCGCGACAAGTCCGTCGTGCACTTCCTCTTCACCGAGATCGCGCCCGCGATGGCCGAGCGCAACGGTGGCTACACGCGCATCGTGAAGATCGGTCCCCGCAAGGGCGACAACGCCCCCATGGCCGTCATCCAGCTCGTCATGGAGCCGGTCAGCGCCAAGCAGGGCGTCGTCCGCGAGGCCGAGCAGGTCGCCGCCGCGACCGCCCCGGCCGCGGAGGCCCCCGCGGCCGAGGCGACCCCGGAGACCACCGAGGTCGAGCCCGGCAGCGTCGCGCAGCCGGACACCCTCCCCGAGGGCGACGCCCCGGCGACCGCCGACGAGGGCACCGAGGTCGACGCCGCTGAGGCCGACCCCTCGGACGAGAAGAAGGACCAGGCCTGAGCGCCTCCCGTCCCAGCGTCGAGCCCGTCCTCCCCGTTCGCGGGGAGGGCGGGCTCGTTCGCGTCCGCCTCGACCTCGGCTACGACGGGACGCGCTTCGCGGGCTGGGCCGAGCAGCCGGGCCTGCGCACGGTGCAGGGGGAGCTGACCGCCGCGCTCGGCCGGGTGCTGCGGCTGGACCCCGCCCCCCGGCTCACGGTGGCCGGCCGCACCGACGCGGGCGTCCACGCCAGCGGTCAGGTGGCCCACGTCGACGTCCCCGCGGCCGCCTGGGCGGCCGTGCCGGGGAGGTCGGGCTCCCCGCCGGGGACGGCCCTCGTCCGGCGCCTGGCGGGCGTCCTGCCGCCCGACGTGCGCGTCCACCGGGCCGGGCCCGCCCCCGACGGTTTCGACGCGCGCTTCGGCGCCCTGCGGCGCCGCTACGCCTACCGCGTGTGCGACGACCCGGCCGGGGTGCCGCCGCTGCGCCGGTTCGACGTGCTGCACCACCGCCGGCCGCTGGACGCGGCCGCCATGGACCTCGCCGCCCGCAGCCTCGTCGGCCTGCGCGAGTTCGCGGCGTACTGCAGGCCGCGCGAGGGGGCGACCACGGTCCGCACGCTGCTGGCGTACTCGTGGTCGCGCGCGGACGACGGCCTGCTGGTGGCCGACGTGCAGGCCGACGCCTTCTGCCACTCCATGGTGCGCGCGCTGGTGGGCGCGGCGCTGGCCGTGGGGGACGGGCGGCGCGACGTCGACTGGCCGCGGCTGGTGCAGGACCGGGCGCGGCGCGACCCCGCCGTGACCGTCGTCGGCCCGCAGGGCCTGACGCTGGAGGAGGTCGTCTACCCCGCCGACACCGACCTCGCCGCGCGCGCGGCGCAGTCCCGGGCCGTGCGCACGCTGCCCTGACCCGATCGGGCGCCCCGGGCGCGGGGGCGGTTCGCCGGGCGGGCCCGGCGTGCGGCAGGCTAGGGCAACGTGCCCACGCTCGTCGTCGTCCGCCACGCGAAGGCCGATTCGCCGCTCGGACTGCAGGACATCGCCCGCCCCCTCGCCGACCGCGGCAGGGCCGACGCCGTCGAGGCCGGCCGCTGGCTGCGGGAGCACGTCGGCCGCTGCGACCTCCTGCTGAGCTCCCCGTCCCGCCGCACCGAGGAGACCACCGCCCGGCTGCTGGACGGCTGGGGGGCCGCCCCCGTCATCGTCGACGAGGAGCGGCTGTACGAGGCCAGCCTCGGGGACCTGCTGCGCATCGTCCGCGGGCTCGACACCGAGACCGCCGACGCCACGGTCGTCCTCGTCGCGCACAACCCGGGGGTCAGCGCGCTGGTCGAGGCCCTCACGGGCGAGGTCGTGCAGCTGCGCACGGCCGGCATCGCCGTCCTGGACGTCGCGGGGGAGTGGGCCGACGCCGACTCCACCAGCTGCTCGCTGCGCCTGACCCACACCGCCCGCGCGGAAACCGGCAGCGAGCTCTGACCTCCTCGGGGCAGACTGTCCCGCCGTGGCTGGATCTGCGAGTGGACACGTCGACGTCTCCGGGCTGAGCCACGAGCTCCCCGACGGGCGTCCCCTGCTGGACGACGTCGCCTTCCGCGTCGCCGACGGCGCCACGACGGCGCTCGTCGGCCCCAACGGGACGGGCAAGACCACGCTGCTGCGGCTCATCGCCGGCGACGAGCCCGTCCAGCAGGGCGCGATCGCCCGCAGCGGCGGGCTGGGCGTCATGCGGCAGTTCGTGGGGTCGGTGCGCGACGACACGTCGGTCGCCGAGCTGCTCGTCCACGTCGCCCCCGCGCCGCTGCGCGCGGCCTTCGCGGCCGTGGAGGCGACCGAGGCCGCGATGGTCGAGGACGGGACCGAGAAGTCCCAGCTGCGCTACGCGCAGGCCCTGGCCGACTTCGGCGACGCCGGCGGCTACGAGCAGGAGGTCGTCTGGGACGAGTGCACCCTGGCGGCCCTGGGCGTCCCGTTCGACCGGTGCCGCAACCGCCTGGTCCGCACCCTGTCGGGCGGGGAGCAGAAGCGGCTGGTGCTGGAGGCGCTGCTGCGCGGTCCCGAGGGCGTGCTGCTGCTGGACGAGCCGGACAACTACCTCGACGTGCCGGGCAAGCGCTGGCTGGAGGAGCAGCTGCGGGCGACGTCGAAGTCGGTGCTGCTGGTCAGCCACGACCGGGAGCTGCTCGCGGCGGCCGCCGACCGCATCGTCACCCTCGAACCGGGGGCGCTGGGGGCCGTGGCCTGGACGCACGGCGGCTCGTTCGCCGAGTACGGCGCCGCCCGGCAGGCCCGCGGGGAGCGCCTGGAGGAGCTGCGCCGGCGCTGGGACGAGGAGCGCGTCAAGCTGCGCACGCTTGTGGTGACGCTGCGGGAGAAGTCGAAGTTCAACGACGGCATGGCCTCGCGGTACGCCGCGGCCCAGACCCGGCTGGCGAAGTTCGAGGAGGCGGGCCCGCCGCAGGCGCCGCCGACCGCGCAGGACGTGCGGATGCGGCTGCGCGGGGGCCGCACGGGCAAGCGCGCGGTGGTCGTGGAGCGCCTGGAGCTCACCGGCCTGATGCAGCCCTTCGACGCGGAGCTGTGGCTGGGGGACCGGGTCGCGGTGCTGGGCTCCAACGGCTCGGGCAAGTCGCACTTCCTGCGCCTGCTCGCCGCCGGCGGGTCCGACCCCGACGCCGAGCACCTGCCCGTCGACGAGCACGTCCCGGCGCCGGTGGAGCACCGCGGGTCGGTGCGCCTGGGGGCCCGGGTGCGGCCGGGCTGGTTCGCCCAGACGCACGAGCAGCCGGCCCTGGTGGGCCGGACGCTGCTGGACGTGCTGCACCGCGGGAACTCCCACCGCGACGGCCTGGACCGGGAGGCCGCGGGCCGGGCGCTGGACCGGTACGGGCTGGCGGAGGCGGCCGAGCAGCTGTTCGAGCACCTGTCCGGCGGTCAGCAGGCCCGGCTGCAGATCCTGCTGCTGGAGCTGTCCGGGGCGACGCTGCTGCTGCTGGACGAGCCGACCGACAACCTGGACCTGCACTCGGCCGAGGCCCTGGAGCGGGCCCTGGCGGCCTTCGAGGGGACGGTCGTGGCGGTGACCCACGACCGCTGGTTCGCCCGCGGCTTCGACCGGTTCCTGCTGTTCGGGGAGGACGGCCGCGTCGTGGAGACGCCCGAGCCGGTGTGGGACGTCGCGCGCGTGGAGCGGGTACGTTGAGCGGCTGCCACCAGCCGTTTTGACCCATCCGGCGAACGGCAGGTAACGTCATGGGTCGTTGTGCCCACGCAGTACCTGCCGTCAGGTTCGGGAGATCTTCCCGGCGCCGGAGGGATTCGAGCGCGGGCCCAGTCCGCAATCGTCCGAGGAGATGGGTAACCCCCGTGCGCACGTTCACCCCCAAGCCGGGCGACATCGACCGCCGTTGGCTCGTCATCGACGCGGAGGACGTCGTCCTGGGCCGTCTGGCCGTTCAGGCCGCGACCCTGCTCCGCGGCAAGCACAAGGCGACGTTCGCCCCGCACGTCGACGGTGGCGACTACGTCATCATCGTCAACGCCGCGAAGGTGGCCCTGACGGGCTCCAAGCGCGAGCAGAAGGTCGCCTACCGCCACTCCGGCTACCCGGGCGGCCTCAAGGCCACCAGCTACGTCGAGCTGCTCGACAAGAACCCGGAGAAGGCCGTCGAGAAGGCCATCCGCGGCATGATCCCCAAGAACTCCCTCGGCCGTCAGGTCCTGAGCAAGCTCAAGGTCTACGCCGGCCCGGAGCACCCGCACGGGGCGCAGCAGCCCGTGCCCTTCACGATCACCCAGGTCGCGCAGTGAGCCGCGGCACCAACACGGCCAACTGAGCGGAGCGAGGAGCATCGTGAGCGAGTACACGACCGAAGACGTCGTCGAGGACATCACCGAGACCGACGAGTTCGACGGGTCCTACACGTCGGAATCGTCCGCCCCGGCCACCGGCGGCAACAGCATCATCGCCCCCGGCGGGGCCACCGGCCGCCGCAAGGAGGCCGTCGCCCGCGTGCGCATCGTCCCCGGCACCGGCCAGTGGAAGATCAACGGCCGTGAGCTGGACGACTACTTCCCGAACAAGGTGCACCAGCAGCTCGTCAACGAGCCGTTCCGCGTCACCGCGCTCGAGGGTTCGTTCGACGTCATCGCCCGCATCCACGGCGGTGGCTCCTCCGGCCAGGCCGGTGCCCTGCGCCTCGGCGTGGCGCGCGCGCTGAACGCCGTCGACCTCGAGGCGAACCGCCCGGCCCTGAAGAAGGCCGGCTTCCTGACCCGCGACCCGCGCGTCATCGAGCGCAAGAAGGCCGGTCTGAAGAAGGCCCGCAAGGCGCCGCAGTTCAGCAAGCGCTGATCCAGCGCCTGTCGGCGAGTACCGTCACGACGGCCCCGGGAGTCTCCCGGGGCCGTCGTGGTGTCTGGGGCCGGGATCGGCCGAGTGGAGAGGGAACGAGCGTGGGGCGGCTCTTCGGGACCGACGGCGTGCGGGGGCTGGCGAACGTCGACCTGACCGCCGAGACGGCGCTGGGTCTGGCGGTGGCCGCGGCCACCGTCCTCGTCGACGACACCGGCCAGGCCCGGCCGCGGGCGCTGGTGGGCCGCGACCCGCGCGCCTCGGGGGAGTTCCTGTCCGCGGCCGTGGTCGCCGGGCTGGCCGCCTCAGGGGTCGACGTGCTGGACGTGGGCGTCGTCCCGACGCCGGCGCTGGCGCACCTGGTCGGCACCTCCGGCGCCGACTTCGGCGTGATGCTCTCGGCGTCGCACAACGCGATGCCCGACAACGGCCTGAAGATCTTCGCCCGCGGCGGCACGAAGCTGCCCGACGACGTCGAGGACCGCATCGAGGCCGCCCACCGCTCCGGCGCGGCGCGGCGCCCCACGGGCGCGGGGGTCGGGCGGGTCCACGCCGGACCGGACGTGGAGCAGGACGCCCAGGACACCTACGCCGACCACCTGCTGTCGACCCTGCCCGGTGGGCCGTCGTCGCTGGCGGGGCTGCACGTCGTCGTCGACTGCGCCAACGGCGCCGCCAGCGCGGTCTCGCCGCGCGTGCTGCGCGAGGCCGGCGCCCGGGTCACCGTCCTGGCCGCGGCCCCCGACGGGCTGAACATCAACGACGGCGTCGGCTCCACCCACCTCGGCCCGGTCCGGGCGGCCGTCGTCGCGCACGGCGCCGACCTCGGCCTGGCCCACGACGGGGACGCCGACCGGTGCCTGGCGGTGGACGCGGCGGGCGACGAGGTCGACGGCGACCAGATCATGGCCGTCCTCGCCCTGGCCCTGCGCGACCGCGGGCAGCTCGTGGAGGACACCCTCGTCGCGACCGTCATGAGCAACCTCGGCCTCAAGCTCGCCATGCAGCGCGAGGGCGTCACGGTGGTCGAGACGGCCGTCGGCGACCGGTACGTGCTGGAGGCCCTCACCGCGGGCCGGTGGAGCATCGGGGGCGAGCAGAGCGGGCACGTGGTGCTCCCGGCGCACGCCAGCACCGGCGACGGCGTCCTGACGGGTCTGCACCTGATGGCCCGCATGGCCGAGACGGGCCGGTCGCTGGCCGAGCTCGCCGGTGTCGTGGAGCGGCTGCCGCAGGTCCTGGTCAACGTCCGCGGGGTCGACAAGTCCCGCGCGGGCGCCGACGGCGACCTGCTCGAGGCCGTGGCCGCGGCCGAGGCCGAGCTCGGCGCCACGGGCCGGGTCCTGCTGCGTCCCAGCGGGACCGAACCGCTCGTGCGGGTCATGGTCGAGGCCGCCCACCAGGAGCAGGCGCAGGCCGTCGCCGACCGGCTCGCCGACGTGGTGCGCGCCCGCCTGGCGCTGTGAGGACCCCTCAGACCTTGCGCAACCGCACCTGACGCACCGAGTGGTCGGCGCCCTTCTGCAGGACGCAGGTCGCGCGGCCGCGGGTCGGCAGCACGTTCTCGGCCAGGTTCGGGCCGTTGATGTCGTTCCAGATCCGCCCGGCCCGCGCGACGGCCTCCTCGTCGGTGAGGGCGGCGTAGCGGTGGAAGTACGACTGGGGCTTGGAGAACGCCGTGCGGCGCAGCTCCAGGAACCGGTGCACGTACCAGTTCCGCACGTCCTCGCTGCGGGCGTCGACGTACAGGGAGAAGTCGAAGTAGTCGCTGACCGCGACGCCCTGCGTCCCGTCGGCGCGGACCCGGGCCGGCTGCAGGACGTTGAGCCCCTCGACGATGAGCACGTCGGGGGAGCGGACGACGATGTGCTCGTCCGGCACGATGTCGTAGACGAGGTGGGAGTAGACCGGCGCCCGGACCTCGGGGACGCCGGACTTCACCGCGGCCAGGAAGCGCAGCAGCGCCCGCCGGTCGTAGCTCTCGGGGAACCCCTTGCGGTGCAGGATGCCGCGCCGTTCCAGCTCGGCGTTGGGCAGCAGGAAACCGTCCGTCGTGACCAGCTCGACCCGCGGGGTCTCGGGCCAGTGCGACAGCAGCTCGCGCAGGACGCGGGCGGTGGTGGACTTGCCGACGGCGACGGACCCGGCGATGCCGATGACGAACGGGGTGCGCTGGACGTCCTCCCCGAGGAACGTGGAGGTCGCGGCGTGCAGCGACCCGGCGGACCGGTCGTAGAGGGTCAGCAGCCGCGACAGCGGCAGGTACACCTCCTCGACCTCCCGCAGGTCGACGCGGTCGCCGAGGCCGCGCAGGCGCGCCACGTCCTCGGCGGTCAGGGTCAGGGGGGTGTTGGCGCGCAGGGCGCTCCAGTGCGCCCGGTCGAGCACCACGTAGGGGGTGGGGGTGCTCGCCGACCCCGCTGCTACCGAGGACAGCGACGTCGTCGCACCCGAGCTCACCGGCGAGAGGCTACCGGGTGACCCCGCGGGGCGACCCCCCGGCGACCCCCCGGGCGACCCCCGGCGAGGCCGCGGCCCCGCGCCGCGGCGGGACCGTACCCTCGATCCCATGTGCGGAATCGTCGGGTACGTGGGGGTCGCCCAGCAGGGCACCGAGGTGGTCCTGGAGGGCCTGCGGCGGCTGGAGTACCGGGGGTACGACTCGGCCGGCATCGCCGCCGTCACCGCCGACGGCGTGCAGACCCGCAAGAAGGCGGGCAAGCTCGCCAACCTCGTCGAGGTCCTCGGGGCCGATCCGCTGCCGGAGACGGCCACGGCCATCGGGCACACCCGCTGGGCCACCCACGGCGGCCCCACCGACGCCAACGCGCACCCGCACGTGGGGGTCGGCGGCCGGGTCGCCGTCATCCACAACGGCATCGTCGAGAACTTCGCCGCGCTGCGCACCGAACTGCTCGAGGCCGGGGTCGAGTTCGCCAGCGAGACCGACACCGAGGTCGTCGCGCACCTGCTGGCCCGCGCGTACGACGGCGACTCCGGGGGGGACCTCACCGAGGCCCTGCGCGCGGTCTGCCTGCGCCTGGAGGGCGCCTTCACGCTGCTCGCCGTGCACGCCGACGCACCCGACACCATCGTCGGCGCGCGCCGGAACTCCCCGCTGGTCGTGGGGCTCGGCGACGGGGCCAACTACCTGGGTTCCGACGTCGCGGCGTTCATCGGGTCCACCCGCGAGGCCCTGGAACTCGGCCAGGACCAGGTCGTCACGATCACCCCGACGTCGGTCGTCGTCACCGGTTTCGACGGTGCGCCCGTGGAGGGCCGCCGGTTCCACGTGGACTGGGACGCCGCGGCCGCCGAGAAGGGCGGTTACCCCTCGTTCATGGCCAAGGAGATCCACGACCAGCCGCAGGCCATCGCCGACACCCTGCTGGGCCGGGTCGACGCGGCCGGCCGGTTGCAGCTGGACGAGATGAAGATCTCCGAGGCGGAACTGCGCAGCGTCGACAAGATCGTCGTCATCGCCTGCGGGACGGCCGCGTACGCGGGGCAGGTCGCCAAGTACGCCGTCGAGCACTGGTGCCGCATCCCCGTCGAGGTCGAGCTCGCCCACGAGTTCCGCTACCGCGACCCCGTCGTGTCCGACCGCACGCTCGTCGTCGCCATCTCCCAGTCGGGGGAGACGATGGACACCATCATGGCCGTGCGGCACGCCCGCGAGCAGGGCGCGAAGGTCCTGGCGATCTGCAACACCAACGGGTCGACGATCCCGCGGGAGTCCGACGCCGTCCTCTACACCCACGCCGGTCCCGAGATCGCCGTCGCCTCCACGAAGGCGTTCCTGGCCCAGATCACCGCCTGCTACCTGCTGGGGCTGTACCTGGCCCAGTTGCGCGGGAACAAGTTCGCCGACGAGGTCGGGGAGGTCCTGGCCCAGCTGCACGAGATCCCCGGTCAGGTCCGGCAGGTCCTCGACGGCCTGGAGCAGGTCCGCGAGATCGCCCGCTACATGGCCGACACCCGCTCGGTGCTGTTCCTGGGCCGGCACGTCGGGTACCCGGTGGCGATGGAGGGGGCGCTGAAGCTGAAGGAACTCGCCTACATCCACGCCGAGGGTTTCGCGGCCGGGGAGCTCAAGCACGGGCCGATCGCGCTCGTCGAACCCGGTCAGCCGGTGTTCGTCGTCGTCCCCAGCCCGCGCGGGCGCGATTCGCTGCACTCCAAGGTCGTCAGCAACATCCAGGAGGTCCGCGCCCGCGGGGCCCGGACCCTGGTCATCGCCGAGCAGGGCGACACCGCGGTGGAACCGTTCGCCGACGTCGTCATCCGCATCCCGCGGACCTCGACGCTGCTGTCGCCGCTGCTGGCCGTCGTGCCGCTGCAGGTGTTCGCCTGCGAACTCGCGACCGCCAAGGGGCTCGACGTCGACCAGCCGCGGAACCTGGCGAAGTCCGTCACCGTGGAGTGAGCGCCCCCGCGTGATCGTCGCCGACCCCCCGCCGTCGGGCGTCGCGGACCCTCGTGGGAACGTGACGCCGGCGGAGGTCGAGGGCGCGGAGGGGTGCACGGATGATCATCGGCATCGGGATCGACGTCGTCGACGTCGCCCGCTTCAAACGGCAGGTCGAGCGCACGCCGCTGCTGCTCGAACGGCTCTTCGGGGACGGTGAGCGCGGGCTGCCGCCGGAGTCGCTCGCGGCCCGGTTCGCGGCCAAGGAGGCCGTCGCGAAGTCCCTGGGCGCGCCCGTGGGGCTGGTGTGGCGCGACGTCGTCGTCGAGCGCGAGGACGGGCACCGCCCGCGGATCGTGGTCAAGGGCAGCGCCAAGAAGATCGCCAAGGAGATGGGCGTGGGCACCTTCCACCTGTCCCTGTCGCACGACGCCGGCATCGCCACCGCCATGGTGGTCGCGGAGGGCAAGTGATCGGCGCGCACCGCGCCGAGGACGTGCGCGCCGCCGAGCGGGCCGCGCTGGCGGGGCGGGCGCCGGGGACGCTGATGGACCGGGCCGCCGCCGCCCTCGACGTGGTCTGCGCCGACGTCCTGCGCGACACGACCGCCGGGGTCGCGGGCCGCCGCGTCGTCGTCCTGGCCGGGTCGGGGGACAACGGCGGCGACGCGCTGCTGGCGGCCGCGCGGCTGGCCCGGCGCGGGGCGGCGGTCACCGCGCTGCTGACCGCCGACCGCGCGCACCCCGAGGCCCTGGCCGCGGCCCGGCGCGCCGGGGTGCGGTCCCGGCCGTGGGCGCCCGGTGACGAGTCCGCCTGCGCCGCGGCCGACCTCGTCCTGGACGGCATCGCCGGTCTCGGCGGCCGCGGTGGCCTGCGCCCGGCGTTCGAGGGGCTGTCCGCGCTGACCGGGCCGGTCGTCGTGGCCGTCGACCTGCCGTCGGGGCTGGACGCCGACTCCGGCGCCGTCGGCGGCGAGGTCGTGGCCGCCGACGTCACCGTCACGTTCGGCACCGCCCGGCCCGCGCACCTGCTCGGCCCGGCCGCCGGGCTCTGCGGCCGGCTGCTCGTGGCCGACATCGGGCTGGGGGAGCTGCCCGCCCCCGCCGTCGAGCGGGTCGAGCCCGCCGACGTCGCGGCCCGCTGGCGGCGCGCGCGGCCCGCGGACGACAAGTACTCCCGCGGGGTCGTCGGCGTCGTGGCCGGCGGGCCGGACTACACCGGCGCCGCGGTCCTGGCCGTGGAGGCCGCCGTCCGCGCCGGCGCCGGCATGGTCCGCTACCTCGGCCCGGCCCACCCCACCGAGCTGGTCCGGCAGCGCCGGCCCGAGGCCGTCGCCGGGCCCGGCCGGGTGCAGGCGTGGGTCCTGGGCCCGGGCGTCTCCCCGGACGACCCCCAGCAGCAGGCCCGCGTCCGCGCGGCGCTGGCGTCGGGCGAACCGGCCGTCGTCGACGCCGGCGCCCTGGCCGGCCTGCCGGACGCCCTCGGCCCGCATCACGTCCTGACCCCGCACGCCGGGGAGCTGGCCCGGCTGCTGGGCGTGGACCGGGCCGCCGTGGAGGCCGACCCGCTGACGCACGCGCGCCGCGCGCACGAGCGGACCGGCGCCACCGTCCTGCTCAAGGGCACCGTCACCACCGTCGTCGGGGACCGGGTGCTGACGGCCGCGGCCGCCCCCGCCTGGCTGTCGACCGCCGGGGCCGGGGACGTGCTGGCCGGGATCCTCGGCGCGGCCCTGGCCTCCCGGCCCGGGGACGACCCGGCCGTGGTGGCCGCCGACGCCGCCGTCCTGCACGGCCGGGCGGCCGAGCTCGCCTCGGCCGGCGGGCCGCTGGCGGCGCTCGACGTCGCCGACGCCGTCCCGGCGGCCCTGACCGGCCTGCCGGGGTGGGACCGGCCCGGGAGCTGACGGGGGGCCGGGTACCGTCGAGGAGTGCATCCACGACCCGGTGTACCCGCCGACGTCCCGGACGGTGTCCCCGCGGTGGCCCTCGTCGACCTGGGGGCGGTCGCGCGCAACGTCGGGGCCGTCCGCTCCGCCGTCGGCCCGGCCGAGGTGATGGCCGTCGTGAAGGCCGACGCCTACGGCCACGGCCTGGTCCCCGTCGCGCGGGCGGCGCTGGCGGGCGGGGCGACCTGGCTCGGGGTCGCGCACGTCCACGAGGCGCTCGCGCTGCGCGCCGCCGGGGTCGAGGCGGACGTGCTGGCCTGGATCCTCACCCCCGGCACCGACCTGGTGCCCGCCGTGCGGGCCGGGGTCGACCTGTCCGTCGCGGCGGTCTGGGCGGTCCAGGCCGTCGTGGCGGCCGCCCGCGCCGCCGGCCGCCGCGCCGACGTGCACCTGGAGGTCGACACCGGGATGTCGCGCGGCGGGGCGTCCCCGGCGGAGTGGCCCGCGCTGCTGGACGTCGTCGCGCGGCACGTCGCGGCCGGGGACCTGCGGGTGCGCGGCACGTGGGCGCACTTCGCCAGCGCCGACGTGCCCGGCGACCCCTCCGTCCCGGCGCAGCTGGCCGCGTTCGAGGCCGCGCTGGCGACCGCCCGCGACCACGGGGTCGACCCGGGCCTGCGGCACCACGCGAACTCCGCGGCGGCGTTCTTCGTCCCCGCCGCCCGCTACGACCTCGTCCGCGCCGGGCTCGCCGTCTACGGCCTCAGCCCCGCCCCCGACCGGGCCACGGGCGCCGAGCTGGGGCTGGAACCGGCCATGACGCTGCTGGCCCGGCTCGCGCACGTGCGCCGCGTCCCCGCCGGGGCGGGCGTGTCCTACGGCCTGACGTACACCGTCCCGGCCGCCACGACCCTCGGCCTGGTCCCCGTCGGCTACGGCGACGGGGTGCCCCGGCACGCGTCCTGGGACGGCGAGCGCTCCGGCGAGGTGCTCGTGGGTGGCGCCCGGCGGCGCATCGCGGGCCGCGTCTGCATGGACCAGGTGGTCGTCGACCTCGGCGACGACGCCGCCGAGCCCGGCGACGTCGCGGTGGTCTTCGGGCCCGGCCGGCACGGGGAGGCCACGGCCGACGACTGGGCCGCCGCCGCCGGGACGATCTCGTGGGAGGTCGTCACCCGCATCGGGGCCCGGGTCCCGCGCAGCTACCGGGAGACCGCCGCACCCGCGGGCACGTCCGTGCCCGAGCGGGCGGGGGTGTGCGCGTGAGGCCGTCGCTGCGGGCGCGCCGGCACGTCCCCGGCGCCCGGCGCGAGGAGCTGCACCCGCTGACCGGCGAGCCCGTCGAGGTCGTCACCGACGACGGCGCCCGGCTGCACGTCGACGTGGACCCGGTCGGCCACGCCCACGGCTCCGGCGGCCCGACGGTCGTGCTCTGCCACGGGTACGCCCTGTCCAGCGACTGCTGGCACTTCCAGCGGCTCGCGCTGCGCGGCCGGTACCGGCTCGTCCTGCCCGACCAGCGCGGCCACGGCCGCTCCGGGCGCGGCCCCGCCGGGCCGGTGAGCGTGGCCCGGCTCGCCGACGACCTCGGCCAGGTCCTCGACGCCGTCGCCCCCACCGGCCCGGTGGTCCTGGTGGGGCACTCCTTGGGCGGCATGACCGTCATGGAGCTCGCCGCCCGCCGCCCGGACCTGCTGCCCCGGGTGTCGGCCGTCGCCCTGCTGGCCACCAGCGCGGGCGGGATGGCCGCCGTCGACCACGGCCTGCCGCTGCTGGGGCACCACCTCGTCCGCTGGGCCGAGCTGGCCCTCGAACGCGCCGAGCACCGCTACGACGTCCTCGAGCGCAGCCGGCGCGCGGGCGCGGACCTGGAGCAGCTCCTGGTGCGGCACTGGAACTTCGCCGGCCCCGTCGGACCGGAGCTGCTGCGGCTGTCGGCGCGGATGATGGCGCAGACCCCCGTCGACGTCATCGCCGACCTGCTGCCCGCGTTCAGCACCCTCGACGAGCGCGAGGCGCTCGCCGGGCTGGCGGGCCGGCCCGTCCTGGTGCTGGCCGCCGAGCGCGACCTCATGACCCCCGCCGCGCACAGCCTCGAGATCGCCGAGGCGATCCCCGGCGCCGAGCACGTCCTGGTGCGCGGAGCCGGCCACCTGCTGATGCTGGAGCACCCCTCGGTCGTGACCGCGCGGCTGGAGCGACTGCTGTCGCGCCGGGCCCCGGTGGCCGCGACCGTGCAGGAGGTCGTCGTCCCGCTGGCGCGGCGCACCCGAGGACGGGGGACCCGGTGACCGAGCTGGAGCTGCGCACGCCCGAGGAGACGGCCGCGTTCGGGCGCCGCGTCGGCGCGCTGCTGCGGGCCGGGGACCTCCTCGTCCTCGCCGGTGACCTCGGCGCGGGCAAGACGACGTTCACCCGGGGCCTGGCCGAGGGCCTGGGCGTGCGCGGGCCCGTCACCTCGCCCACGTTCGTCATCGCCCGCGAGCACCCCTCCCTGGTGGGCGGGCCACCGCTCGTGCACGTGGACGCCTACCGGCTCGGGTCGCTGGCCGAGGTCGACGACCTGGACCTGGACACCTCGGCCGACGAGGCCGTCACGGTGGTCGAGTGGGGCCGCGGCCTGGTCGAGGACCTCGCTGGGGACCGCCTGGAGATCGAGCTGCTGCGCCCGCACGGCGCCGTCGACGTCGAGGGGGACGCCCCCGTGGAGCCCCGGCGCGCGCGGCTGCGGGGCCTGGGGGCCCGCTGGGCCGGGGTGGAACTCGGGTGAACCTCGCGCAGCGCTCGCCCGACGAGCGGGTGCGGGGGTTCTCCCGCCGCCACCGCGACCGCCCCCGCGCCGCGGTCCTGGTCCTGCACGGCTTCACCGCGACCCCGCTGTCGGTGGCCGAGTGGGCCGAGGAGTTCCACGCGGCCGGGTTCGACGTCGAGGTGCCGCTGCTGCCCGGGCACGGCACCACCGTGGCCGACTGCAACCGCAGCACCTGGGCCGACTGGGTGGCCGCGGCCGGGGCGGCGCTGGCCCGGCTGGACCACGAGGTGGTGCTCGTCGCGGGGATCTCGATGGGCGGGGCCCTGGCGCTGCGGCTGGCGCAGCTGCACCCCGACCGCGTCCACGGCCTCGTGCTGGCCAACCCCGCCGTCGCGCTCGACCCGTGGCGGGCCGGGGCGGTGTGGGCGCTGGGCCGGCTGCTGCCGGGGTGGCCGGCGATCGCGGGGGACCTGTCCGACCCCACCGCCTCGGTGCTGGCCTACGACCGGACGCCGCTGCGGGCGCTGGCGTCCCAGACCGCCGGCTGGCGGGACGTGCGGCGCGACCTGCCGCTGGTGCGCCAGCCCCTGCTGCTGCTGCGCTCGCGCGTCGACCACGTCGTGCCCCCGCTGTCCGCCCGGGTCGTGCTGGCCGGGGTCTCCTCGACGGAGGTGTCGGAAGTGGTGTACGCCAACAGCTTCCACGAACTGACCAGCGACCGGGACGCACCCGCGGTGTTCGCCGCGTCCGTCCGCTTCGCCCGCCGCGCCGCCCACCCGAGGACCTGACGGCGGCCTTCGCGCGCGTACGATCCTCCGGTGCTGCTCCTCGCCCTCGACACCGCGACCGACGGGGTGGCGGTCGCCCTCCACGACGGTGAGCGGGTCCTGCGGTCCACCCGCGCCGGGACGGCCCGCAGCCACAACGAGGTCCTCGTCCCGACGATCGCCGCGGTGCTGGCCGACGCCGGCCGCGAGCGCACCGACGTCACCGACGTCGCCGTGGGCGTCGGCCCGGGCCCGTACACGGGCCTGCGGGTCGGCATCGTCACCGCCCGCTCGCTGGCGCTGGCGTGGGGCGCGCGCGTCCACGGCGTCTGCTCCCTCGACGCGCTCGCGGCCCAGGCCGCCGCCGGTGGGCTGGACGGGGAGTTCCTCGTCGCCACCGACGCCCGCCGCCGGGAGGTCCACACCGCCCGCTACCGCGCGGGCGCCGAGGGGGTGCGGCGGACCGCGGGTCCGGACGTCGGGGCACCGGCCGAGGTCCGCGTGGACGTGCCGGTCGTCGGCTCGGGCACCCGGCTGTACCCCGACGTCCTCGGCGCCGAGCGCGGGCCCCTGGTCGTGGACGGCGGCGCGCTGGCGCAGCTGGTCGTGGACGCGCTCGCCGGCCGCGGCGGGCTGGAGCTGGTGCCGCCGGAGCCGCTGTACCTGCGGCGCCCGGACGCCACCGAGCCGGGGGCGCGCAAGCGCGTCACGGCGTAGCGCGGCCCGTACCCTCGCGCGGGTGGAGCTGCGGGAGATGCGCTGGTGGGACCTGACCGACGTGCACGCCCTGGAGGCCGACCTGTTCGGCGGCACCGCGTGGTCGCCGGAGTCGTTCTGGGGTGAGCTGGCCCGGCCCAACCGGCGCTTCCTGGTGGCCGTGGAGGACGGGCGGGTCGTCGGGTACGGCGGGGTCGCGGTCAACGGCGCCGAGGCCGACGTGCAGACCATCGGCGTCGCCCGCGACCGGCAGGGCCGCGGCACGGGGCGGGAGCTGCTGCGGGCCCTGCGGGCGCAGGCCGCCGGGGCCGGGGCCAGGCACCTGCTGCTGGAGGTCCGCGCCGACAACGAGCCCGCGCAGCACCTGTACCGCAGCGAGGGGTTCGAGCAGATCGCCCGGCGCGCGCGCTACTACCAGCCCGACGACGTCGACGCGCTGGTGCTGCGGGCGCGCCTCAGCTGACGGGCTCGACGAGCAGGACGCTCTGCCTGCCCCGCAGGCGGGTCAGCACGATCGTCGCGGGCCGTGAGCCCTTCAGCGCGAGCTGCCTGCGCAGCTGGTCGGGGTCGACGGCCGTCCCGCGCTTCTTGACCGTCAGCGGCCCGACGTCCAGGGCCCGCAGCCGCGCCCGCAGCGTCTTCAGCCCGAACGGCATCACCTCCAGCACCCGGAACGAGCGGGCGAACCCCGACGTCGCCGCGTCGTCCGTCGTCACGTAGGCGATGGTCTCGTCGACCAGCCGGCCCCCGAGGTCGTGCGCGACGCGGCCCACGAGCCCGGCGCGGATGACGGCCCCGTCCGGTTCGTGCAGGTACTGCCCGACGTCCCCGACGTCCGCCACGGGCAGGTCGCGGTCGTCCAGCTCCAGGGCGGTGGCCCCGCGGACCACCCGGGCGCTGCGCCCGACGCCGGGGCGGGCCAGCGGTCCGCACCACAGCGCGCACTCGACGACCTCGCCGTCCACGGACGTCCACCGCGCCTCGGCGCCGGGCGGCACGAGGTCGTGCGGCAGGCCGGGGGCGAGCTTGGCGCCGGTGGCCGGGACGCGCGCGGCGGTGGCCAGCACGAACGACAGGGGCGGGGAGGTGGCCTCGGGGTCGAACAGGCGCCGTCCGCCGGAGGTGCGCCGCGCCGGGTCGAACCAGGCCCCGTCGGTCGCGGTCAGCTCCTGCACGACGCCGGCCGTCACGTCCTCGCAGCGGACCGGCACCCCGAGGTTGTGGGTGGCGACGGCCGCGGTGACCGGGTCGGCGTCGACGGGCAGGACGTCCAGGCCCGCGTCGAGGAAGGCCAGGGAGTCCGCCCCGACCCCGCAGCCGAGGTCGGCGACGCGGGTCACGCCCGCGGCGGCGAACCGTCGGGCGTGCTCGGCGGCGACGACGGCGCGGGTCGCCTGCTCGGCGCCGGCGGCGGTGAGCAGCAGCTCGTGGGCGCGCGGGCCGAACTTCGCGGCGGCCCTCTCCCGCAGCCGCACCTGGGTGGTGGCCAGGGCGGCGAGCGCGGGGTCGTGCCCGGCGCGGCGCAGCCGGGTGGCGAGGGCGACGGGGTCCTCGCCGGCGGTCCCGGCCAGCTCGGCGAGCAGGGACCGGCCGGCGGGGGACTGCAGGGCCTGGACGTCCGCGGTGTTCACCCGGTGGATGCTGCCAGGACCGACCCGGACCTGGCACTCGCCGGTCGTGAGTGCTAACGTCACGCGCAGCGTCGGTGGCACTCCTCACGGGGGAGTGCCAACGGGGCAGCGGCCGAACGGCACCCGCGACGACGTGCGTCCGCTCCCCACCCCACCGACCGTCCCGTACGCCACGTTCGCTGAAGCAGAAGGGGAGGGCCGCACCAGTGTCGGTCTCCATCACTCCGCTCGAGGACCGCATCGTCGTCAAGCCGCTCGACGCGGAGCAGACGACCGCTTCCGGTCTCGTCATCCCGGACACCGCCAAGGAGAAGCCCCAGGAGGGCGAGGTCCTGGCCGTCGGTCCGGGCCGCGTGGACGACAACGGCAACCGCGTGCCGGTCGACGTCGCCGTCGGCGACAAGGTCATCTACTCCAAGTACGGCGGCACCGAGGTGAAGTACGGCGGCGACGAGCTGCTGATCCTCTCGGCGCGCGACGTCCTCGCCAAGGTCGCCAAGTAAGCGGCACGAGGTCCTGACGCCCCGGGCGCCCGAACACCGGGTGCCCGGGGCGTCCCTCGTTCTGCCCGAGCTCCGGAAGGAAGAACACATGGCCAAGCAGCTCTCGTTCGACGACAGCGCCCGCAAGTCCCTCGAGCGCGGTGTCGACGCCCTCGCCAACGCCGTCAAGGTGACCCTCGGCCCCAAGGGCCGCAACGTCGTCATCGACAAGAAGTGGGGGGCGCCGACGATCACGAACGACGGCGTCACCATCGCCCGCGAGGTCGAGCTCGAGGACCCGTACGAGAACCTCGGCGCGCAGCTCGCGAAGGAGGTCGCCACCAAGACGAACGACGTCGCCGGTGACGGCACCACCACCGCGACCGTGCTGGCCCAGGCCCTCGTCAAGGAGGGTCTGCGCAACGTCGCGGCCGGCGCGGCCCCCTCCGGCCTCAAGCGCGGCATCGACGCGGCCGTCGAGGCCGTCAACGACAAGCTCCTGTCGCTGGCCCGCGACGTCGACGGCAAGGGCGACATCGCCCACGTCGCGACGATCTCGGCCCAGGACTCCACCGTCGGCGAGCTGCTCGCCGACGCGTTCGACAAGGTCGGCAAGGACGGCGTCATCACGGTCGAGGAGTCCTCCACGACCGCCCTCGAGCTGGACTTCACCGAGGGGATGCAGTTCGACAAGGGCTACATCTCGCCGTACTTCGTGACCGACGCCGAGCGTCAGGAAGCGGTCCTCGAGGACGCGTACGTCCTGGTCCACCAGGGCAAGATCTCCACCGTCCAGGACCTGCTGCCGCTGCTGGAGAAGGTCCTCAAGGCCGCCAAGCCGCTGCTGATCATCGCCGAGGACGTCGACGGCGAGGCGCTGTCGACCCTGGTCGTCAACAAGATCCGCGGCACCTTCAACGCCGTCGCGGTGAAGGCCCCCGGCTTCGGGGACCGCCGCAAGGCGATCCTGCAGGACATCGCCACCCTCACCGGCGCGCAGGTCGTCGCCGAGGAGGTCGGCCTCAAGCTCGACCAGATCGACCTCGACGCGCTGGGCACCGCCCGCCGCATCACGGTCACCAAGGACGACACCACGATCGTCGACGGCGCCGGCTCGGCCGACGACATCGCCGGCCGCGTCGCCCAGATCAAGGCCGAGGTCGAGCGCACCGACTCCGACTGGGACCGCGAGAAGCTCCAGGAGCGCCTCGCGAAGCTGTCCGGTGGCGTCGTCGTCATCAAGGTCGGCGCGCACACCGAGGTCGAGCTCAAGGAGAAGAAGCACCGCATCGAGGACGCCGTCTCCGCGACGCGCGCCGCGATCGAGGAGGGCATCGTCGCCGGCGGCGGCTCGGCCCTGGTGCACGCCGTCTCCGTGCTCGAGGGCGACCTCGGCAAGACCGGCGACGAGGCGACCGGTGTCGCCCTGGTCCGCAAGGCGGCCTCCGAGCCGCTGCGCTGGATCGCCGAGAACGCGGGCCTCGAGGGCTACGTCGTGGTCGAGAAGGTCCGCGCCCTGGAGCCGGGCAACGGCCTGAACGCCGCGACCGGCGAGTACGTCGACCTGCTGGCCGGCGGGGTCCTCGACCCGGTCAAGGTCACCCGCTCCGCGCTGCGCAACGCCGCGTCGATCGCGTCGATGGTCCTGACCACCGACACCCTCGTCGTGGACAAGAAGGAGGAGGAGCCCGCCGCCGCGGGCCACGGTCACGGCCACGGCCACTGACCTCCTCCGCTGCACGACGAAGGGCCCGGTCCCCCGAGGGGGGCCGGGCCCTTCGTCGTCCGCACGCCGCACCACACCGCGCACGGGGTGGGGCGGGGGTCAGCTGGCGACGCGCATCCCGCGCCGGCGTTCGGTGGCGTAGATCGCCTCGCGGTCGTCCTCGGTCATGCCGCCCCACACGCCGTAGGGCTCGCGGACCTTCAGGGCGTGCCGGCGGCACTGCTCGAGCACGGGGCAGGCGCCGCAGATGGCCTGGGCGGCGGCGTCGCGGTTGCGGCGGGCGGGCCCGCGCTCACCCTCGGGGTGGAAGAAGAGGTTCGGGTCGGCCTGGCGGCAGGACCCTTCGAGCTGCCACTCCCAGACGTCGGCGACGGGTCCGGGGAGGCGGGAGATCTCGGCCATGGTGCGCTCCTGTGGGGGGAGGGGATCTTGCTGACTGCCCTGAAGCTACAACCGCGCCAGAAGTTGTTCAAGCCCCCTGGGGAAACTTGTTCACGATCTCCGGCGACCTCCCTCGCCCGGATCCCGGCGCACCGCACCCCCGGTTGAACCGCAGGTGAACAGCGCGCGGAGCGGTCGCAGAGCCCGGAGCGCCCCGATCCGGCCCCCGGGCGACGCGGTCCTGAACAACGGTGAACAACTCGGACGCGCTGGGCGAGTGGCGATCCCGGCAGGCGCTTGCCAGACTCGCCCCATGTCCACCGCCGCCGACCCCACCGCCGGGGGACCCGACGCGCCGGGCGCGCCCACGCCGCCCGCCCCGCGCATGACCCTCACGGTGGCCGCCGTCGCCCGCCGCCTCGGCGTCGCCCCGGCGACGTTGCGGACCTGGGACCGGCGCTACGGGCTCGGGCCCTCCGAGCACACCGCCGGTGCGCACCGGCGCTACTCCTCGGCCGACCTGGCCCGGCTGGTGGTCATGCGCCGGCTCACCCTCGAGGGCGTCGCCCCCGCCGAGGCGGCCCGCCTGGCCGCCACCACCGCCGTCGCCGACGGCGGGTTCGCCCTGGCCAGCGTCTCGACCATCCCCGCGGCCGTCATCGAGGCCGCCGTCACCGACGCCGCCGCCATCGCCGGGCCCGGCTCGGGGCTGCTGAACCCCACCGCGCCCGGCGGAGGGCTGCCCGCCGACGAGCCGCGCGCCGGGGAGCCGGCGGAGCCGGTGGAGCCGGCGGAGGGGACCCGGCCCGAGACCGCCGGACCCGACGAGTCCGAGGACACCGAGAGCCGTCCCGCCCGCCGCACCCACCGGCGCGAGGACCCCGTGGACGAGGCCGCCGAGTGGGCCGTCACCAGCCTCGCGGACCGCTTCGCCGTCGAGATCCGCACCCGCGGGGTCGCCCGCGCCTGGGACGACGTCCTCGGGCCGGCCTCGGCCGCCCGCGACGCCGCCATGCACGCCGCCGTCGCGCGGGCGCTGTCGGCGCTGCCGACGGCGAACGGCGAGCGGTCGGTCCTGCTCGCCGGGACCGGCACGGTCGACGACCGCGACCGCACACCCGTCCTGCTCGCCGCCGCCGCCGCGCTGGCCGAGACCGGCACCGGCACCCGCAGCGTCGGCGACGGCGTCCCGCCGCGGATGCTCGCCGCCGCCGTGCGCCGGGTGCGGCCGCCGGCCCTGCTGCTGGTCGCCGAGCGCGACGGCGCCCCGGGAGCCGGGGGAGGGGACGCGCTCGCCGACCTCGACGACGTCCTGCGGGTGCGGCCCGCACCGCTGGTCGTCCTGCTCGGCGCCGCGTGGCCCCCGCACGCCGCGGCCGGGCGGCCCGACGTCGTCGTCGCGTCCACCCTGGAGGCGGCCGTCGCGGCGTGCGCCGCCGCCGTCTCCGCCTGAGGACGTCTTCTAGACGCCCCCTCTAGCACGCCGGAGGGCCATCGCGCCAGCGACCTGACGAACATCCCGCTCAGGTCGGGTCCGGTGCGTGCCGACAACTCCCTACGTGGCGCACCCGACGTGCGACTCAGCTGGGCCACGGACGGCCCCGCTCCACCCACACAGGGAAGAGGTTTGTGGTGGCAACGGTTCTGGTCTGCGATGACCTTCCGCTGGCCCGCGAAGCCATGCGCCGCATGGTGGCTGCTGTCCCGGGCGTCACCCGCGTCGTGGGTGCGAGCTCGGGCGAGGAGGCTCTCCAGAGGTGGCCCGTCGAACGGCCCTCGCTGGTGATCATGGATGTCCGGATGCCGGGCATCGGTGGCGTGGAGGCGGCCCGACGGCTGCTCGCCCGTCACCCGGAGGCGAACGTCCTCATGGCCACGATGGCCGAGGACGGCGACGGTGTGGCCCGCGCGGTCGCGGCCGGCGCTCGCGGTTACCTCGTCAAGGACGTCTCGCGGGAGGAGCTCGCCACGGCGGTGCTCCAGGCGCTGCAGGACGTCAGCCGCCGTCGTGGCGGCAACCGCACGCGTGCGGTGCTCACGGGCCGCGCGCCCGTGCTCACCGAGCGCGAGCAGCAGGTGCTCGTGGGCATGAGCCGCGGGCGCAGCAACGCGGAGATCGGCCGGGAGCTGTTCCTGTCCGAGGACACGGTCAAGACGCACGCGCGTCGGCTGTTCCGCAAGCTCGAGGCCGCCGACCGCGCTCAGGCGGTGGCTGTGGGATTCCGCTGGGGTCTCGTACGGTAGACGGGTGAGCCCCGGGGGCGACGAGCCGGTCGACGCGAGGACCGTCGGCCGGCCCGACGCGGACAGCAGACGCGCCGACGCCGCGTCCGCCGTCGCGCCCGACGTCCCCCGGGTCGAGTTCACCCCCGGCCCGCAGGACGTCGAGGTCGTCGTGACCGGCTCCGCCGCGCTCCCCGAGGACCTGCCCGAACACCTGCCCGACGACCGGCCCGGCACGGTGCCCGGGGACCAGCACGACGGCGAGCCCGAGGAGGACCCCCTGCGGACCGGTGCGGGCGGAGGTGTAACACCGGGCGCCCCGGTGCCGATGAACAGCACGGATGCCGGGGGGCTCCAGGAACTGGCGGCACGCGCCCTGACGGGGGAGCAGGGGGCCGTCGCCGACCTCCTGGCAGCGGTGCGCCGCCTCGTCCACCGTTACTGCCGGGCCAAGCTCGGGCGCCTGCCCGGAGCTGATCACGCCGCAGAGGATGCGGCACAGGAGGTCTGCATCGCCGTGCTGACGGCCCTGCCTCGCTACAAGGACACCGGGCGCCCGTTCGAGGCGTTCGTGTACCGCATCGCGGCCAACAAGGTCGCCGACGCCCAGCGTGCCTCCTACCGCGCACCCGTCCCGACGGACGACGTCCCCGACGCCGCCACCGCCGAACCCGGTCCCGAGCAGCTCGCGCTCGACGCCTTCGACGCCGAGACCGTGGGCCGCCTGCTCGACACCCTGCCGCCCAAGCTGCGCGAGATCATCACGCTGCGGGTGGGGGCGGGGATGTCCGCCGAGGAGACCGGCCGCGCCCTGGACATGACCGCCGGGGCCGTCCGCGTCGCCCAGCACCGCGCCATGCAGAAGCTGCGCAAGACCGCCCTGGCCGACACCTCCCTGCAGGTGGCCCCGTGAGCACCGGCGACGACGGCTCGCGCGGCGGACGCCGCCGCGGCCACCTGCGCGGCGTCCGCGGCGACGCCACCAGCACCACCACCGAGACGACGATCGACCAGGCGGGAGGGGACGACGTGGACGACAACTCCTTCTCCGTGCCCGACCTGCTGGCCACCGACGCCCTGCTGGACCGCCTGGGCCGGCACGAGGCGACCACCGGCGACCTGTCCGACGCCGTCGCCCGGCTGCTGGACTCCTACGCCCTGCACGCCGACCCCGAGACCGCCGGCGTGCGGCCCGTCGAGCTGCCCGACCTGGACGTCGCCGACCCCGCGCCCCAGCACGTCCCGGCCCCGCGGGTCCTGCTGGCCCGGCGCCGCACCCTGCAGCGGCTGGGTCGCGGGACGGTCGCGGCCGCCGCGGTCCTGACGCTGCTCGGCGGGACGGCCGCCGCGGCCGCCACCGGGGTGGGCCCGCTCGGCGACCGCGACGGCCGGGTCGCCGCCTCCTTCGCCTCCCAGCTGCCCGGCTGGTTCCCCGACACCGTCTTCGAGGCCTTCGCCGGCACGCCCGCCGAGCGCGTCCAGCGCGAGCTGAGCCAGGTCCAGGCCCTCGCCCAGGCCGGGGACGACGAGTCCGCCTCGGCGCGGCTGAAGAACCTGCGCCGCCAGCTCGACGGCGCCGACGTCGACGCCGTGGTCGTGCAGCAGGTCGACGAGGCGCTCGCCGTCCTCGAGGCCGAGGGCGACCTGACCGGCGTCGCGCTCGACGCGCCCACCGGGTCCCCGACGGTCTCGCCGACCGGCTCGCCCACCGGCACCACCCTCGCCGATGTGGCGGTGGTCGCCACGCCGACGCCCACGCCCTCGTGGGCGCCCACGCGGCAGACCGAGCGCCCGACGTCGACCCCCAGCCCCTCCGGCACCGGGTCCACCGGGTCCACGGGGTCCACGGGGTCCACCGGCTCGACGGCACCCGCGACGCCGCCGCGGGGCACCGGCACGCCGCCGGCGGCCCCGGTCGTGCCCGTGCTGCCCGGCGGGTCCGACGACGCGCCCTCGGCCCCCTCGGCCCCCGTCGGCACCCCGCAGACCCCCGGGTCCGGGGCGACCGCGGGCACGCCCACGACCCCGGCGACGGACGTCCCCACCCAGGAGCCGACCGACGCGCCGACCGACGCGCCGACCCCGGCGCCCACCGACGTCCCGGCGCAGACCCCGGACGCCACACCCACCGACGCGGTCCCCAGCGCCGAGCCGACGACGGGCGAGACGCCCGCAGCGCCGCCGGCGGACCCGGGCGCGCCGGTGGACCCGGCACCGGGCACCGACGAGCTGCCCGTGGCCACCCCCACGCTGCCCGTCGTCGTCGAACCGTCCCCGAGCGCCGGGCTCGTCCCGGTGCCCGAGGGCGGCGCCCCGACCGGGTCCGGGTCCGCGGTCCCGGACGCGTCCGGAGCGGCCCCGGCCGGCTCGTAGACTCGTGGGGGTGAGCGCGCAGATCCCCGACGGACAAGCGTCCGAGAACGACCCCTTCGGCTTCGTGGGCCTGACCTACGACGACGTCCTGCTGCTGCCCGGTGAGTCCGACGTCATCCCCTCCGAGGTCGACACGTCGACCCGCGTGTCCAAGCGCGTCAGCCTGCGGATCCCGCTGCTGAGCTCGGCGATGGACACCGTCACCGAGTCCCGGATGGCCATCGCGATGGCCCGTCAGGGTGGTCTCGGTGTGCTGCACCGCAACCTGTCCGCCGAGGAGCAGGCCAACCAGGTCGACCTCGTCAAGCGGTCCGAGGCGGGCATGGTCACCCAGCCCGTCACCACCTCCCCCGACGCCACGCTCGCCGACGTCGACGCGCTGTGCGCGCGCTACCGGATCTCCGGGGCGCCCGTCGTCGACGCCGAGGGCCGGCTCGTCGGCATCGTCACCAACCGCGACCTGCGCTTCGAGAGCGACTTCTCCCGCCCCGTGCACGAGGTCATGACGAAGGCGCCGCTGGTCACCGCCCCCGTCGGCATCTCCGCCGACGACGCGGTGCAGCTGCTGCGCCAGCACAAGATCGAGAAGCTGCCGATCGTCGACGCCCAGGGCCGGCTCACCGGCCTGATCACGGTCAAGGACTACGAGAAGTCCGAGAAGTACCCGCTGGCCACCAAGGACGAGGACGGCCGGCTGCGGGTGGCCGCCGCGATCGGCATCTTCGAGGACGCCTGGAAGCGGGCCATGGGCCTGGTCGAGGCGGGCGTGGACGTGCTCGTCGTCGACATGGCGCACGGGCACTCCCAGGCCGTGCTGCAGATGATCTCCCGCCTCAAGGGCGACAGCGCGGCCGCGCACGTCGACGTCGTCGGCGGCAACGTCGCGACCCGCGCCGCGGCGCAGGCGCTCGTCGACGCCGGCGTGGACGGCATCAAGGTCGGGATCGGCCCGGGGTCGATCTGCACCACCCGCGTCGTCGCCGGCGTGGGCGTCCCGCAGGTCACCGCGATCCACGAGGCCTCCCGCGCCGCCAAGCCCGCCGGCGTCCCGGTCATCGGCGACGGCGGCCTGCAGTACTCCGGCGACATCGCCAAGGCCCTCGTGGCCGGCGCCGACACCGTGATGCTGGGGTCGCTGCTGGCCGGCTGCGACGAGAGCCCGGGCGACCTGGTCTTCATCAACGGCAAGCAGTTCAAGAGCTACCGCGGCATGGGGTCGCTGGGGGCCCAGCAGACCCGCCAGGGCGGGCGCTCGTTCTCCAAGGACCGCTACTTCCAGAACGACGTGGCCTCCGACGACCGCTTCGTGCCCGAGGGCGTCGAGGGCCAGGTGCCGTACCGCGGGCCGCTGGGCGCGGTCGCGCACCAGCTCGTCGGCGGGCTGCGCCAGTCGATGTTCTACGCCGGTGCGCGGTCGGTCCCCGAGCTGCAGGCCGTCGGCCGGTTCGTCCGCATCACCCCGGCGGGGCTGAAGGAGTCGCACCCGCACGACATCCAGATGACGGTCGAGGCGCCGAACTACAGCGGTCGCTGACCCCCGCCCGGCTCCCCGCCGCGGCCCGCGCGTGATCGGCGCGCGGGCCGCAGCAGGTAGCCTGAGGCCGTGTCTGACATCGAGATCGGCCGCGGCAAGCGGGGGCGACGCGCCTACAGCTTCGACGACATCGCCGTCGTCCCCAGCCGGCGCACCCGCGACCCCGAAGACGTCTCCACGACGTGGCAGATCGACGCCTACCACTTCGACATCCCCGTGATGAGCGCGCCGATGGACTCCGTCGCCTCGCCCGCCACGGCCGTCGCGCTCGGCCGGCTCGGCGGCCTCGGCGTCCTCGACCTCGAGGGCCTGTGGACCCGGTACGCCGACCCCGAGCCGCTGCTGGCCGAGATCGCCGCCCTCGACCCGGCCGTCGCGATCCCGCGCATGCAGGAGATGTACGCCGAGCCGATCAAGCCCGAGCTCATCACCAGCCGTCTCGCCGAGGTCCGCGCCGCCGGCGTCACCGTCGCCGGTGCGCTGTCCCCGCAGCGGACGCAGGAGTTCTGGAAGGTCGTCGTCGACGCCGGGGTCGACCTGTTCGTCATCCGCGGCACCACCGTCTCGGCCGAGCACGTCTCCGGCCGCAGCGAGCCGCTGAACCTCAAGCGCTTCATCTACGAGCTCGACGTGCCCGTCGTCGTCGGCGGCGCGGCCGGGTACACCGCGGCCCTGCACCTGATGCGCACCGGCGCGGCCGGCGTCCTCGTCGGGTTCGGCGGGGGAGCGGCCCACACCACGCGCACCGCGCTGGGCATCCACGCCCCGATGGCCTCGGCCGTCGCCGACGTCGCCGCCGCCCGGCGCGACTACATGGACGAGTCCGGCGGCCGGTACGTGCACGTCATCGCCGACGGCGGGGTCGGCACGTCCGGCGACATCGTCAAGGCCATCGCCTGCGGCGCCGACGCCGTCATGCTCGGCGCCGCCCTGGCCCGCGCCACCGAGGCCCCCGGCCGCGGCTGGCACTGGGGCCCGGAGGCCCACCACGCGGTGCTGCCGCGCGGTGAGCGCGTCCGCGTCGGCACCAGCGCGCCGCTGGAGGAGATCCTCAACGGCCCCGGCCGCGTCGCGGACGGAACCACCAACCTCATGGGCGCGTTGCGGCGGTCGATGGCCACCACCGGGTACTCCGACCTCAAGGAGTTCCAGCGCATCGAGGTCGTCGTGTCCCCGTACCAGCCCGCCTGAGGAGCTCCGTGACCCAGCAGGACCCCACCCCCTGGACGCCCGACGCGATCGGCCCGCAGGAGGGGCGCACGGTCCTGGTGACCGGCGCGAACTCCGGTCTGGGGTTCCACGTGGCGACGGAGTTCGCCCGCCGCGGGGCGGACGTCCTGCTGGCCTGCCGCAACCCCGAGCGGGGCCGGGCCGCGGTGGCCCGGCTGACCGCGGAGGTCCGCGACTCCGGGGTGGACCCCTCGGTCGAGCTGCTCGCCCTCGACGTCGCCGACCTCGCCAGCGTGCGCCGGGCGGCGTCGGAGGTCCTGCACCGCCGGTCCCGCGTCGACGTCCTGGTGAACAACGCCGGGGTCATGGTGCCGCCGTTCGGCCGCACGGTCGACGGGTTCGAGACGCAGGTCGGCACGAACCACCTGGGGCACTTCGCCTTCACCGGCCTGCTGCTGCCGGCGCTGCTGGCCGGCGGCGGGGCCCGCGTGGTGAGCGTCGCCAGCGTCGCGCACCGGTTCGGCCGGCTGAACCGCGACAACTACCAGTCCGAGCGCAGCTACCAGAAGTGGCTCGCGTACGGGCAGTCGAAGCTGTCGAACCTGCTGTTCGCCTTCGAGCTGCAGCGCCGCGCCGCGGCCGTCGGCGCCCCGATCGTCTCCACGGCCGCGCACCCGGGCCTGTCCGACACGAACCTGTGGAAGATGACGCCGCTGGGCGGCAACCGGGTCGGCGAGGCGTTCGCGCAGGTCCTCGGCCGCGCGGTGGGCCAGCCCGCCGCGCAGGGCGCGTGGCCGCTGCTGCGCGCGGCCACCGACCCCGACGTCGCCGGCGGGGAGTACTTCGGCCCCGGCGGCCGCCAGGAGTGGCGCGGGTTCCCCGTCGCCGTCCCGGCCAGCCCCGCCGCCTACGACACCGCCGACGCCGCGTGGCTGTGGGCGCGGTCGGCGGAGTGGACCGGCGTCGACTTCGCCGAGCTCACCGCCTGAGGCCGCGCACCGGGGCGACCGCGGCCGTCGCGGCCAGCAGCGCCCCGGCCGCCGCGACCACGGCGAAGCCCCACGCCGGGCCGTGGTGCTCGGCCAGCGCCCCGCCCGCGGACGCGCCCGTCGCGACCCCCAGGACGACGCCGGAGTTCAGCAGCGCCATGAGGAACGCGCCCCGGCCCGCCGGGGCCAGCCGCGCCGCGAGCGTGTTCACCGTCACCAGCGCCGGGCCGACGAACAGCCCCAGGAACAGCACCGCGACCGTCAGCGGGACCAGCCGGTCGGCGGCCAGCGCCATCGCGACCGCCCCGGCCAGCAGCCCCAGGCCGCACACCGCCCACCGCGCGCGCAGCGTGAACCGCGCCGGCAGCAGCACCAGGCACAGCGTCGTCACCGTCGACCCGATCGCCGACACCGCGTAGACCAGCGAGCCCAGCGAGGCCGACCCGACGGTCTCGGCCGCCGCCGTCACCCCCGTCTGGGTGGCGCCGAAGACCGTGCCCAGGCACAGCATCCCCAGCACCGGCACCGCGACCACCCACGGCACCCGGCCCGCGGCGCGGCGGTCGTCGTGCGGCAGCGGCGCGGTGTGCCGGTGGGTGCGGTGCAGCGCGAACGCCGAGACGAACACCGTCGTCAGCCCCGCCGACGTCAGCAGCGCCGCCGCCGGGCTGCCCAGCACCCCGACGGCCCCCACGAGCGCCGGGCCCAGGATGAACGTCGCCTCGTCGATCGTGCCCTCGGCCGCGAGCGCCGTCGTGACGTCGTGCGGGTCGCGGGCCATCCGCAGCCACCGGGCCCGGGAGAACCCGCCGACCGACGGCAGCGTGAACCCGACCCCGGCGGCCGCGGCCAGCACCACGGGCGTCCCGGCGGTGGCCAGCGCGGTGAACAGCCCGGCCAGCGCGAGCAGGTGCAGCAGCACGACGGTCAGCAGGACCGTCCGCTGGCCGCGCCGGTCGGCGAACCAGCCGACGACGGGGACTCCGACGGCCTCCCCGACGGCCGCGGCGGCGCTGGCGAGCCCGCCCACGGCGACGGACCCGCTCGCGGCGGTGACCAGGGCCAGCACGGCCAGGGGGACCATCGTGATGGGCAGCCGCCCCAGGGCGGTCAGCGGCAGGTAGGTGGGCCCGGCGAGCTGCGGCAGCCGCGCGTAGCGGGACAGCAGGGTCGGGGTGGTGGTGCTCACGGGTAGGCTCCAGCGTCGCGGGTGCGCCTCCCCACCACTGACGCACCGGAGCCCTGAGAGTGAACTCCTCCCAGGTTAAGCCTCCCCGTGCCAGCTGCGCCACAGGTGCGCGTACGAACCACCCGCGTCGACCAGTTCGTGGTGGGTACCGAGCTCGGTGATGCGGCCGCCCTCGACGACGGCGATCCGGTCGGCGTCGTGGGCGGTGTGCAGCCGGTGCGCGATGGCGACCGTCGTCCGCCCCTGCAGGACCGCGGCCAGCGACCGCTCCAGGTGCCGGGCCGCGTTCGGGTCCAGCAGCGACGTCGCCTCGTCCAGGACGAGGGTGTGCGGGTCGGCCAGCACGAGCCGGGCCAGGGCCACCTGCTGCGCCTGCGCCGCCGACAGCGTCAGGCCGTTCTCCCCGACGGGCGTGTCGAGCCCGTCGGGCAGCGCCCGCACCCACTCGCGGGCGTCGACGGCGGCGAGCGCGTCGAGGACCTGCTCGTCGGAGGAGCCGGGGGCGGCCAGGGCGACGTTGTCGCGCAGCGGGGCGGCGAACACGTGCCGCTCCTGGGTGACCAGGGCGATGCGGGAGCGCAGCTCGTCCAGCGGCAGGCCGGTGACCTCGGCGCCGCCGACGCGCACGGAGCCGTCGCCGGGCGGGTTGATGCCGGCCAGCAGGCGGCCCAGGGTGGACTTCCCGGCGCCGGTGGGCCCCACGATCGCGAGCCGCTCGCCGGGTTCCAGGGACAGCGAGACGTCGCGCAGGACGGGCCGCCCGGCGGTGTAGGAGAACCCGACCCGGTCGGCGGAGAGCTCGTCGGAGACGGGTTCGTCGGCGCTCGGAACCCGGTCGGGCTCGACCGCGGACAGCCCCACCACGCGCGCGAAGGAGGCCTGCCCGACCTGCAGCTCGTCCCACCAGGCGAGCAGCTCGTTGACGGGGCCGACGAGCTGGCGCAGGTACAGGACGACCGTCGTGACCTGTCCGACGGTCTGCAGGTCGTGCCGCACGAGGTAGCCGCCCCACAGCAGCGCGACGACGACGGGCAGCAGGTAGGACATCTCGATGCTGGGGAACCACACCGTCCGCAGGGACAGGGTGTACCGCTCGCGCTGCACGGTGCGGCCGATGACGTCGTCGACCTGCCGGACGCGGTGGTCGGCCAGGCCCAGGGCCTCGACGGTGCGGACGTTCTCGACGTTCTCGCCCAGGGTCGTGGAGATGCGGCCCCACTCGGCGCGCTCGGCGGCGTACCCCTGCGGGGCGCGGCGCAGGTACCAGCGGGTCGCCAGCAGCAGCCCGGGCAGGCCGGCGAGGACGGCGAGCGCGACGAGCGGGCCGGACAGCACCGCGGCCACGACGGTCAGCACGGAGGTGACGGAGGCGACGAGGATGGCCGGCGCCCCGTACCGGACGGTGTAGCTGAGGGCGTCGACGTCGTTGGTGGTGCGCGAGACGAGGTCGCCCGTCCCGGCCTGCTCGACGACCGACAGCGGCAGCGCGGTGGCGCGGGTGAGGAACTCCTCGCGCAGCTGCGCGAAGACGCCCTCGGCCAGGACGAGGGAGCGCTGCCGGGCGAGCCGGGCCAGGACGGCCTGCGCGACGACGGCCGCGACGAGGACGGCGACGGCGACGTCGATGCGGTGCGCGACGGCGGCGAACGCGGTGCCGTCGCGGACGGCGCCCACGACGTCGTCGACGAGCCGGCCGAGCAGGAACGGGCCGGTGAGCCCGGCGAGGGCGGCCAGGGCGTGCAGCCCGAGCATCCGCAGCCCGGGGCCGCGGTGCTGGGTCAGCAGGCGCCGGACGTCGCGCAGGACGTGCGCCCGGTCGGCGACGGGCAGGGTGGTCCGGGAGCTCACGGGCGGTCCTCGGGGGTGGGGGTGCGGGGGGCGGGCAGGTCGGCCGCGGCGTCGCGGGTGACGAAGCGGCGGTACCCGGCGTCGCGGGCGAGCAGGTCGGCGTGCCGGCCGCGGGCGGCCAGGCGCCCCTCGCGCACCCAGCAGACCTCGTCGACCTGGGGCAGCACGAGGGGGCTGGCGGTGGCGACGACCGTGGTCCGGCCGGCGCGGGCGGTGCGCAGGCGGGCGGCGATCCGGGCCTCGGTGTGGGCGTCGACGGCGCTGGTGGGCTCGACCAGGACGAGGGCCTCGGGTTCGCGGGCCAGGACGCGGGCCAGGGCCAGGCGCTGGCGCTGGCCCCCGGACAGGGACCGGCCGCGTTCGGTGACGGTGCCGGCCAGGCCGCCGTCGACGAGGTCGAGGACGTCGCGGGCGTCGGCGACGTCGACGGCGGCCAGGACCTCGGCGTCGGTGTGCCGCCCCTCGGGGTCGACCTGCTCGCGGACGGTGCCGCTGAACAGCTGGGCGTCGTCCTCGGACAGCAGCACGCGCCGGCGGACCTCGGCGACCGGCAGCCGCCGCAGGGGGACGCCGCCGAAGGTGGCGCGGGTGTCGTCGTCGAAGCGGGTGAGTCGGCGGGCGAGCGCGGCGGCGTCCTCGGGCGGGTCGCAGACGACGGCGGTGAGCGCGCCCGCGGCGGCGTGGACGCCGGAGTCGGGGTCGTCGAGGTCGCCGCCGGCGGTGGTGGCGGTCCCGTCGTCGGTGACGGCGGGCGGCACCGCCAGCAGCGTCGTGAGCCGTCGGGCGGCGACGAGGGCGCGGACGTACTTGTCGGCGGCCTCCACGAGCATCCGCAGCGGGGAGGTGAGGAACGCGGCGTACCCGTAGAGCGCGACGAGGTCGCCGGGGGTGATCTCGCCGCGGGCGGTGGCGCGGGCGCCGGCCCAGACGAGGGCGGCGACGAGCAGGCCGGGGACGAGGACCTGCAGGGCCTCCAGGGAGGACTCCCAGACGGCGACGCGCACGCCGGCGGCGCGGACCTGCTGGCTCTTGGCGCGGTAGCGGCCCAGGAAGACCTCCTCGCCGCCGATGCCGCGCAGGACCCGCAGGCCCCGGACGGTGTCGGTGCCGATGGAGGTGAGCTCGCCGGAGAGCTTGCGGTGCAGCCGTTGCCGCTCCTGCAGGGGGCGCAGGACGAGCAGCAGCAGGCCCATCACGACGGGGACGCCGACGAGGATGACCAGGCCGATGGGCACGGAGGTGCGCAGCACGAGGACGGCGACGACGGCGACGGCGGCCACGGACGCGACGGCGCGCTGGGTGACGTCGAAGGCGTCGGCCAGGCGGGGCCCGTCGGAGGCGATGGAGGCCATGACCTCGCCCTGGGGCAGCCGCGCGGTGACGGCGGTCCCGGCGCGGGAGGTGTGCCGGCCGACCTGCTGGAGGGTGCGGAAGCAGGCGGTGAGCCAGTTGGTGACGCCGAAGCGGTGGCGCACGATCGCCGCCCAGGAGGTGACGACGGCCAGGCCCAGGACGAGCAGCGACCAGCGGGTCAGGGCGGCGCTGTCGCCGTCCACGACGCCCTCGTCGACGGCGCGGCCGATCGCGGCGGGCAGGACGGCCTGGGACAGCAACCACAGGGTCCCGACCGCTGACCCGGCCACCATCGGCCGCCACTGCAGCGCGGCCGTGCGCAGCAGGAGCCGGGTGGGGGAGGTCACGTCGGGGGTGCCGGGGTCGCTCAGCGGGAGGGAGCGCACGTGCACCGACGGTAATCGCTGTCCGCCGGGGGTTCCACGGGGTTTACCGCCGGGCCCGCGCCGGCGGATACCCTTGGGTGGTGACGCCGGATGCGCCCGAGAGCGAGACCGCACAGGAGAACCCCGAGGTGGCTGCGGAGCGCACCCACCGACCGGTCCTCGTCGTCGACTACGGAGCCCAGTACGCGCAGCTGATCGCGCGCCGGGTCCGGGAGGCGGACACCTTCTCCGAGATCGTGCCGAGCTCGATGCCGGTGGCCGAGATGCTGGCGAAGGACCCGGCGGCGGTGATCCTGTCCGGCGGCCCGTCGAGCGTGTACGCGCAGGACGCCCCGCAGGTCGACCCGGCGCTGTTCGAGGCGGGGGTCCCCGTCCTCGGCATCTGCTACGGCTTCCAGGCGATGGCCAAGGCCCTGGGCGGCGAGGTCGCCCGGACGGGCAGCCGCGAGTACGGCGGGACGCCGGCGCAGCTGCCGGACGCGGAGGCCTCGACGCTGCTGCGCGACCAGCCGGCGGCGCAGAACGTGTGGATGTCCCACGGGGACAGCGTGTCCCGCGCCCCGGAGGGTTTCCGGGTGACGGCCTCGACGCCGGGCACGCCGGTCGCGGCGTTCGAGGACGACGAGCGGCGCCTCTACGGCGTGCAGTGGCACCCGGAGGTCAAGCACTCCGAGCACGGCCAGGACGTGCTGGTGAACTTCCTGCGCCGCGGGGCCCGGATCGACCCGGACTGGACCACGGGCAACGTCATCGAGGAGCAGGTCGCGCGCATCCGCGCCCAGATCGGCGACGGCAAGGTCATCTGCGCGCTGTCCGGCGGGGTGGACTCGGCGGTGGCCGGCGCGCTGGTGCAGCGGGCGGTCGGGGACCAGCTGACGTGCGTGTTCGTCGACCACGGCCTGCTGCGGGCCGGTGAGGCCGAGCAGGTCGAGAAGGACTTCGTCGCCGCGACGGGCGTGAAGCTGCACGTGGTGGACGCCGTGCAGCGGTTCGCCGACGCCCTCGACGGGGTCAGCGACCCTGAGCAGAAGCGGAAGATCATCGGGCGCGAGTTCATCCGCGTGTTCGAGCAGGCCGCGCGCGACGTCGTGGCCAAGGAGGGCGCGGACGGCGGCGAGGTGCGGTTCCTCGTCCAGGGCACCCTGTACCCCGACGTCGTGGAGTCCGGCGGCGGCACGGGCGCGGCGACGATCAAGAGCCACCACAACGTCGGCGGCCTGCCCGACGACCTGGCCTTCGAGCTCGTGGAGCCGCTGCGCGCCCTGTTCAAGGACGAGGTCCGCGCGGTCGGCGTGCAGCTGGGGCTGCCGGAGGCGATGGTCTACCGGCAGCCGTTCCCGGGTCCGGGCCTGGCGATCCGCATCGTGGGGGCGGTGACGCCGCAGCGGCTGGAGATCCTGCGCGCGGCGGACGCCATCGCCCGCGCCGAGCTCACCGCGGCCGGGCTGGACCGCGACATCTGGCAGTGCCCCGTGGTGCTGCTCGCCGACGTGCGCAGCGTCGGCGTGCAGGGCGACGGCCGCACCTACGGCCACCCGGTCGTGCTGCGGCCGGTCTCCTCCGAGGACGCCATGACGGCGGACTGGACGCGGCTGCCCTACGACGTGCTGGCGAGGATCTCCACGCGCATCACGAACGAGGTCGACGAGGTGAACCGGGTGGTGCTCGACGTGACGAGCAAGCCGCCGGGCACCATCGAGTGGGAGTGATCCCGCGCTGAGCTCCACCGACGCCCCCTCGCGGTCCACCGCGAGGGGGCGTCGCGCGTGGTGGCCGCGCTCGGGGGGTGAGCTCCACCCCGACGCGGGGGGCGGCGAGCCCGAGGCGCTCGCAGGAGCGGTGCGCGTCGATCCGCTCGAAGGCCGCGCGGTGGGGCGCGAGGTCGCCGGTGGGGCTCCCGGCCGCGGCCGAGCCGGTCGTCGAGGGGCAGGCCGACGGCCGGCACGTCCGCGCGCCGGGCCTCGCGCAGGACGACGGGACCGGTGGGGGTGTCGGAGGTGTGCGGCGCGGGGTCCGGTGAACCCCTCGCCGCGGCGCTCACAGCGACCCGGCGAGGATCTTCACGGCGGCGGGGATCTGCTGCTCGGTGATCGCGGCGTAGCACAGCCGGAGGTGGGTGGCGTCCTCCTCGGCGACGACGTAGTGCCGGCCGGGGCCGACGACGAGGCCGTGCTCGCGGGTGCGGCGGGCGACCTCGAGGTCGTCGACGCCGCGCGGCAGCCGCAGCCACAGCGAGAACCCGCCGCGGGGCCGGGTGAAGGCGCACTCGGGCAGTTCGCGGGCGAGCGCGGTCGCCAGGGTGTCCAGGCGGGCGCCGAGGGCGGCGGACAGCCCCCGCAGGTGGGCGTTCCACCCGGCGCCGGTGACGAGCTCGACGGCGGCCTCCTGCAGCGGCCGGGACACGATGAGGTGGTCGACGAAGCTGAGCCCGGCGATGCGGCGCGCCACCGGCCCGCGGGCGACGACGCAGCCGACGCGCAGGCTGGGGCCGGAGACCTTGGACAGGGAGTTGACGGTGATGACCCGCCCGTCGGTGTCGTCGCGCAGCAGCGAGGGGGTGGGGGTGGGGCCGTGGCCGAGCCAGCGGGCGAAGTCGTCCTCGACGATGAACGCCCCGGCGGCGGCGGCGAGGTCCAGGACGGGGCGGCGGCGGTCGGCCGACAGCACCGAGCCGTCGGGGTTGGCGTAGGTGGGCTGGAGGTACAGCAGTCGCGACCCGGACTGCTCGAAGGCGCGCTGGAGCAGTTCGGGGCGCACGCCGTCGGCGTCGGTGGGGACGGGGACGGGGACGAGCCCGGCGCTGCGCAGCAGCGAGATGACGCCGGGGTAGCTGGGCACGGCGACGAGCACGGGGCTGCCGGCGGGGACGATGGAGCGCAGGACGGTGGACAGCGCCCCCTGGCCGCCGGGGCTGATGAACACGTCGTCGCGGTCGGCGCCGAGCTGCTGGGCGAACCAGGTCCGCAGCTCGGGCACGCCGGACAGCGGCGGCACCGACCAGGCCTCGGGGCGGCGGGCGGCGCGGGCCATGGCGGAGGCGAGCCGCGAGGTGGGCTGCAGGGTGGGGTCGAGGTAGCCGCGGGCCATGTCCAGGACGTTCTGGGAGGGCACGGTCAGGGCGGACAGGACCCCGTCGGCCTGGACGGGGGAGGCGCCGAGGGCGACGCGCTGCCAGTCGGTGTCGACGGTGGCGGTGCGGGCCGCGCGGGCGACGAAGGTGCCGGCGCCGGGGCGGGTGACGACGGTGCCGTCGGCGACGAGGGCGTCGACGGCGCGCTGGACGGTGACGGGCCCGACGCCGAGGTCGGTGACGAGCCGCCGGCTGCTGGGCAGCTTGCTGCCGGCGGGCAGGGCGGCCGCCAGCTCGCGGAGGCTGGCCGTGACGCGCTGCACACTGCTACCGTAGTCCATGAGAGACAACAATAGCGCTTTCCGATCCGATGACAATAGCGGTCGGTGGTCCCGATGAGCCTAGTCCTGATCCTGTGCCTGCTGGTCGCGTTGGCGCTCAGCGCTCCTCTCCTCGGTGCCGACACCCGCTACCCGGGGGCGGACCGCCGGGCGGACCGACCGGCCCGGGGAAAGCGCTACCGCCCTTCGTGGAATGCCGCTATCGCCGACGAGGCCCGGCAGGACCAGTTCGGGCGCACGAGCTGACGGGCGCACCGGGCCCGGCACGTAACCTGTGGCGGTGAACCGGGACGGCGTGGACCAGGAGCGGGTGGACCCGGTGGACGAGGGCCGCAGGACCGCCCCCACCGGGCGGGTCGTCGTCCTGACCGTCGTCGCCCTCGTCGTCGTCCTCGCCTGCGGCGGCCTCGGCGTCTGGCAGTGGCAGCGCGGGAACGTCGTCGTGTCCGAGCCCCCCGCGCTCAAACCGGTCGCCCCGGTCAGCAGCGTCGTCGACGCCGGGGCCGCCGGCGCCGCCGCCGTCCTGTCGGCCGAGGAGGTCGGGCACCGCGTCGAGGTGTCCGGCACCTTCGACCCCGCCGTGAGCCTGCTCGCCCCCGGCCGCCCGCTGGACGGCGCCGTCGGCTCCTGGGTGGTCGGCGTCGTGGTCCTCGCCGACGGCTCCGGGGTCCCCGTCGTCCGCGGCTGGGTGCCGCAGGGGCAGCCCGCACCCGCCCTGCCGACCGGGCCGGTCGAGCTGACCGGGGTCGTCCAGCCGCCCGAGGCCTCCGACGTGGCCCCCTCCACCGACGCGCTGCCCGCCGGGCAGACCTGGGTCGTCAGCGCCGCGGACCTCGTCAACCGCGTCGACTACCCCGTCGCCAACGCCTACGTCACCCAGACCTCCCCGGCCGAGGGCCTGCGGGCCGTCCCGCCCGCCGACCCCGGCCGGACCAGCCGCCGGCTGGACTGGCGCAACCTCGCCTACGCCGGGCAGTGGTGGGTCTTCGCCCTCTTCGCCGTCGTCGTGTGGTTCCGGGCCGTGCGCGACGAGCGGACCGGGCCGGGGGAGGATGACCCCGGACCGCGGGTGGACGAACCCGTGGACGGTGCTGGAGGACGAGACATGAGTGGTGCCCGGTGAGCCCTGACGCGACCCCCCGACCCGCGGGCGACCTGCGCTCGGCGCCCAAGGTGCGCGCCGCCCTGACCCGCTACCGGGTGATGGCCTGGCTGACCGGCATCGGCCTCGTCGTGCTCGTCCTGGTCGGCATGCCGCAGAAGTACCTCGACGCCTTCGGCGGCGGGGACGCGGTCGTCGCCACCGTGGGCGTCGCGCACGGCTGGCTGTACGTCGTCCTGCTCATCACGACCTTCGACCTCGGCAACCGGGTCCGCTGGTCGTGGGGCCGGATGCTGCTGACGGCGCTCGCCGGGACGATCCCGTTCCTGTCCTTCTACGCCGAGCACCGCAACACCCGCGACGTGCGCGCCCGGCTGGGCGCCCGCTCCGCGACGGCGGCGTGAGCGCGCTCCAGCGCGTCGCGGTCCACCTCGCCGACGTCCAGGACGGCCGGCTGCTCGTGCTCGACGGCGTGCTGCCGTGGGCGCTGCTGGCCCACGGCGAGACGCCGGCCGCGGCGCTGGCGCGCGTCCACGGCGGCGGGCCGGGCGGCCCGGAGACCGGTGAGCTGCTCGCGGTCGTCGACGGCCGCCGCGAGGACGACGGGCTCGACCTGCACACGGTGCACCTGGTCCTGGCCGGCCGCGCCCCCGGCGGCCTGGCCGGCGCGCAGCGCGTCCCGGTGCCGCAGGAGTGGCCGCTGGCCGCCGACGCCGACGTCGTCCTGGACCCCGCCGAGCGGGTCCGGCTGTCCCCGGTGCCGGGGGACGCGCCCGTGGTGCGGCAGCGGCTGGCCTGCTACGCCGTCGTCGTGTCCGACGGCGCCCTGCTGCTGACCCGGCTCAGCGCCCGGACCCCCAGCCCGGGGCGGTGGACGCTGCCCGGCGGCGGGGTCGACCACGGCGAGCACCCCCTGACCGCCGTCGTGCGCGAGGTGCACGAGGAGACCGGGATGGACGTCCGGGTGACGGGGCTGGCCGAGATCGGCGCCGAGCACTTCACGGGCCGCTCCCCGCGCGGGGTCCTGGAGGACTTCCACGCCGTGCGGGTCCTGGTCCGGGCCGAGCCGCTGGAGGTCCGCGAACCGGAGGTCCTGGACGTGGGGGGCAGCACCGACCTCGCCCGGTGGGTGCCGCTGGCCGAGGCCGAGGGCGTCGGTCTGGTGGGCGTGGCGCTGCGCGGCCTGCGCATCGCGCTGGGCGACGCGCGGGTCCCCTGAGGCCCGTGCGGTCCCTGTGCGCCACCTGATCCCCACCCGGGTCGCCACCAGGGGGTTCCGCTGAGGTCACCGTGACTGACAGGATCGGCGATCGCCCGCCCCGCCCCGTGGAAGCGAGATCATGCGCCCGAGTCGCCCCCTCGTCCGGTTCCTGTGCTCCGGTGCCGCCGTGGCCGCCCTGAGCACCCCGCTGCTGGCCGGTCCCGCCGGAGCGGCGACCACGCCGTCGCCCTCGCCGACGCCGTCGACCCCGGCTCCGGGGCAGGTCCCCGACGTCCTGCCGGCCCCCGCCGCGGGCGTCACCCGGATCCAGGTCGGCGCCTTCAACGACCTGCACGGCCGCCTGGAGGCGCCCGACGAGACCGACGACGGCGACCCGGTCGGCGGCGCGGCGCAGCTGGCCGGGGCGATGGACGCCCTGCGCGCGAAGAACCCGAACACCCTCGTCCTGTCCGTCGGCGACAACGTCGGCGCCTCGACGTTCACCTCGTTCATCCAGCAGGACGAACCGACCGTCGCCGCCCTCAACGCCATGGGCGTGGCGGCCTCGGCCGCCGGGAACCACGAGTTCGACCGGGGCTACGCCGACCTCACCGACCGGATCGGCGTGAACGGCGAACCCGGCGCGAACGGCGCCGACCCGCTGGCCGACTTCCCCTACCTCGCCGCGAACGTCGTGAAGGCCGACGGCTCGCCCGCGCTGCCCGGGTTCGTGACCACCGAGGTCGGCGGGGTCCGCGTCGGCGTCGTCGGCGTGGTGACGCAGCAGACCGCGAGCCTGGTCTCCCCGCAGGGCATCGCGGGCCTCACCTTCACCGACCCGGTCGCCGCGGCCAACGCCGTGGCCGCGCAGCTGTCGGACGGCGACCCCGCCAACGACGAGGCCGACGTCGTCGTCCTGCTCGCCCACGAGGGGTCCTCGGCCACCGACTGCGCCACCGTCGGCACCGAGGGCGCGTTCGGGAGGATCGTCCAGGGCGCCTCCGGGCAGGTCGACGCGATCCTGTCCGGGCACACGCACCTGCGCTACGACTGCGCGTTCCCCGTGGCCGGCAAGGCCGTCCAGCGCCCGGTGCTGTCGGCCGAGAGCTACTCCACGGCCTTCGACCACCTCGTGCTGGACGTCGACGCCGCCGGCGAGGTCGTCGCGGCCGGCCACCAGGTCCTCGACGTCGTGGGCTTCACCCCGAACGCGCAGGTCCAGCGGATCGTCGACGACGCCGTCGCCGTCGCCGAGACGGTCGGGCAGCAGCCCGTGGGGTCGATCACGGCCGACATCACCCGCGCCTTCACCGGCGAGGACGACGACCGCGGCAAGCAGTCGCCGCTGGGCAACCTCGTCGCCGACGCGCAGAAGCAGCAGACCGCGGGCGCGGGCGCGCAGATCGCCTTCGAGAACCCCGGCGGGATCCGGGACGACCTGCTGTTCGCCGCCTCCGGCGCCGAGGGCGACGGCGTCGTCACGTACGCCGAGGCCGCCGCGGTGCAGCCGTTCGCGAACTCCGTCGTCACGATGACCCTCACCGGGGCCCAGGTCCGGCAGGTCCTGGAGCAGCAGTGGCAGCCCGCCGGGTCCTCCCGGCCCTTCCTGGCCCTCGGCGTCTCGAAGGGGTTCTTCTTCACCTACGACGAGGCGGCCCCCGCGGGGCAGCGCGTCACGTCGGCGACGCTGGACGGCGTGGAGCTGGACCCGGCGGCGCCCTACCGCGTCACGGTGAACAGCTTCCTGGCCTCCGGCGGCGACAACTTCACGACGTTCGCCGAGGGCACCGACCGGGCCGAGCTCGGCAAGACGGACCTGGAGGCGTTCACCGCCTACCTCGGGCTCCCGGAGAACCAGCAGCTGGCCCCCGACCTGGAGCCGCGGTACCGGGCGGCGGTCGCCGCCCCGGCCCCGACGCCGACCACGACGGCGCCGGTGGTGCCGCCGGCGCCCGCGCCGACCGCCGCCCCGACCAGCAGCGCCCCGGTGGCGACGCCGGTGTCCCGGCCCACCCGCACCGCGGTCGCGGCGCGGCCGGCGGGCAGCGGGCGGCTGGCGAACACGGGGGTGGAGGTGGCGCCGTGGATCGCGGCCGGGGCCGCGCTCGTCCTGGCCGGCGGGTTGCTCGTCACCGTCGCGGCCCGGCGCCGGAGCGCCTGAAGCAGGAGCTGGTCGCCCCGAGCGTCGCCTCTCGGCGAGTGGCCGCTCGCAGCGGCTGGAGTTGAGGCCCGGGGACACGTACCGGGGCGACCAGTCCTTCCAACCATCGGCACCGCCCCTCCATTCCTGGAGGGCGGTGCCGACGTCGTTCAGCCGTTCGGGGCGGGGGCCGGGGCGGCTCCGCGCCGTTCCAGCGCGGCCCCCTCGACGTCCAGGACGGGCAGCCAGGCCAGCCACCGCGGCAGCCACCACGCCGACCGGCCCAGCAGCGACAGCGCCGCGGGCACCGCGACCATCCGGACGACGACGGCGTCGGCGAGGATCCCGACGGCCAGCGCGAACGCGATGGGCTTGATCGTGGCGTCGCCCTCGGGGACGAAGCCGGCGAAGACGGCGAACATGATCGCCGCGGCCGCCACGACGACGGGGGCGGCCTGCCGGAACCCGGTGCGCACGGCCTGCAGCGGGTCGGCGCCGTGCGCGTGCGCCTCGTGCATCCGCGAGACGAGGAACACCTGGTAGTCCATCGCGAGGCCGAAGAGGATCCCCACGACGATGATCGGGGCCAGGCTCAGCAGCGGCCCGGTCGTGTCGGCGTGGACGAGGTCCTTCAGCCAGCCCCACTGGAACACGGCCGTCGTGGCCCCCAGCGAGGCGCCGATGGTCAGGAGGAACCCGACGACCCCGACGACGGGGACGAGGATCGAGCGGAAGACGAGCACGAGCAGCACGAAGGCCAGGCCGACGACGAGCACGAGGTAGACCGGCAGCGCCTCGGCCAGCGTCTCATTGACGTCGACGCTCACGGCGGTCTGGCCCGTCACGTAGGCCGGGGTGGCGGAGGCGTCCTCGCGGACGAGGTCGCGCATCCGGTGCACGAGGTCGGTGGTCGCCTCGTCGTCGGGGGCGGTCGTGGGGATCACCGTCACCAGCGCGGCGTCCCCGTCGGCGCTGGGGACGGCCGGGGTGACCAGGGCCACCCCGTCGAGGCGGGCCAGCTCGGTGCTCAGCTCGCCGCCGCGGGCGACGGCGTCGGTGCCGCGGGCCAGGACGAGCAGCGGGCCGCTGACCCCGGCGCCGAAGCGCTCGGCGAGGATCTCCTGGGCCTTCTCCTGGGTGCTGTCGTCGGGCCACGACGTCGCCAGGCTCGTCTGCAGGGAGGTGATGGGGATCGAGACGGCGCCGAGGGCGACGACGGCCGCGACGAGGCTGAGCCAGCGCCGGCCGGTGACGAGCCGGCTCCAGCCGCCGAAGAACCCGCGGCCGGTGGGGGCGGGGTCGGCGGGCGGGACGGCGGCGTGCTTGCCGCCCTCGTGGGTCAGGGCGCGGCGGGCGGAGCGGGGCAGGGCGCGCAGGCCGACGACGCCGAGGGCGGCGGGCACGAGCGTGAGCGCGACGAGGACGGCGACGACGACGGTCGCGGCGGCCGCGACGCCCATCTCGGTGAGGAAGGGGATGCCGGCGACGGCCAGGCCGGCGAGGGCGATGACGACGGTGGTCCCCGCGGTGAGGACGGCCGACCCCGCGGTGCCGACGGCCAGCGGGACGGCCTCGGCGACCGTGCGGCCGGCGAGCAGCTCGTGCCGGAACCGCGTGACGATGAACAGCGCGTAGTCGATGCCGACGGCCAGGCCGAGCATGACGGCGAGGATCGGCGTCGTGGACTGCAGGTCGACGAACCCGGTGAGCGTGGTGATGCCCAGCGCGCCGATGCCGACGCCGACGACGGCGGTCAGCAGGTTCATGCCGGCCGCGACGAGGGAGCCGTAGGTGAGGGCGAGCACGACGAGCGCCACGACGACGCCGAGGGCCTCGGCGGCGCCGCCGATCGTGGAGACGCCCTGCGTCGCGCTGCCGGTGACCTCGGCGGTCAGGCCGGTGCCGCGGGCGTCGTCGACGGCGCGCAGCAGCGCCTCCCGCTGGGCGTCGGTGACCTCCGGCGGGGCGACGCCGTAGGAGACGGTGCTGTAGGCGGCCTGCAGGTCGGGGGAGACGGTGGGGTTCGCGGGGTCCAGCGGGTTGCTGGCCCCCTGCGCACCGGGCAGCGCGCCCAGGGCCTGGACCACCCCCGCGACCTTGGCGGCGTTCTCCGGGGAGGTGATCTGCTGCCCGGCCGGGACCTGGAGGACGACCTGGGCGGTGGCGCCGTCGGCGGTGTCCCCGAACTCCTCGCCGATGAGCCGCAGGGCGGTCGTCGACTCCTGGCCGGGGATCTCGAAGGAGTTGACCGTCTTGCCGGACAGCGTGGCCGCGCCGACGCCCCCGAGGGCGAGCAGCAGGACCCACGCGGCGATGACGAGCCCGCGGTGCCGGAGGGCGGCTGCGCCGAGGCGGTGCAGGAAGGTGGCCATCTCAGTTCTCCTCGGTCGGGGCGGGGTGGCCGAGCGCGCTGAGCGCGGTGGTGACCAGTTCGGTGCGCAGGTCGGCGGTGGGCACGTCGCAGAAGGCGAGGGAGGTGACGGCCAGGCCCCCCACGGCGCTGGTGACGCGCACGGCGCGCAGCAGGTCCTCGCCGGCCGGCGGCGGGGCGCCGGGGGTGAGCGGGACGCCGAAGCAGCGGAACAGGACCTCGCCGAGCGCGTCGAGGCGTGCGGTGCCCAGCGCGCCCTGGCTGAGGGAGGTGAGCATGAAGGAGACGAGGCCCGGGCGGGTCTGGGCGAGGGTCACGAGCTCGTCGAGGACGGCGCGGTCGCGGCCGGGGCCGGTGGGCTGGGCCGCGACGCGGGCGGCGACGGCCTCGAAGCGGGCGGCGGTGTGCGCGACGGTGGCCTCGGCGATCGCCTCCTTGGTGGGGAACCGGTGCAGCAGACCGGTCTTGGAGTAGCCGACGGCGTCGGCGATGCGCTGCACGGAGGTCTGCTCGACGCCGTGGCGGGCGAACAGCGCCGCCGCGGTGTCGAGGATCTCCTCGTCGATCTCTTCGCGGGTCGGTCGGGGCACAGGACCACTGTAGACCTTTGTGGACCGAGGTGGTCCGCGACCGACCGGGACGGTCCACTGGTGGTGACCCCGCCCGGCGAGGGGCGGGGCCGGCGACCGGAGGGGCGGCGCTGCCTCCACCGAACCCCCGCCGGCGCCCGTCCGCACGGCGGCCCGTGTCGTGGGACGGGCCTACCCTTGACGGACGATGAGCACACTCTTCGACGACCTCCCCTTCGGCGACGGCCCGGACCCGGCCGCGCCCGCCGCGACCACCCGCCCGGCCGCCCCGGCGCGCCGCGGCGGCCTGGACCCCGCGGCCCTGGTCGCCGGGCTCAACCCCCAGCAGCGCCAGGCCGTCGTCCACTCCGGGTCCCCGCTGCTCATCGTCGCCGGCGCCGGGTCGGGCAAGACGCGGGTCCTCACCCACCGCATCGCCCACCTGCTCGCCGAGGGGCGCGCGACGCCCGGCCAGATCCTCGCGATCACCTTCACCAACAAGGCCGCCGCCGAGATGCGCGAGCGCGTCGCGTCCCTGGTCGGCGACGTCGTCGGCATGGGCGCGCGCAGCATGTGGGTCTCGACGTTCCACTCCGCGTGCGTGCGGATCCTGCGCCGCGAGGCCCAGCACCTGGGGATGCGCACCTCGTTCTCGATCTACGACTCCGCCGACGCCCAGCGCCTCATGGCGATGGTCGGCCGCGAGCTGGACCTCGACCCCAAGAAGCACGCGCCGCGCGCGATGTCGACCATGGTCTCGAACCTCAAGAACGAGCTCGTCGACGAGGACGCCTTCTTCGACCGCGCGCACTCCGGGGACGGCACCGAGACCGAGCGCGTCCTGGCCCGCGCCTACCGGACGTACCAGCAGCGGCTGCGGCAGGCCAACGCGATGGACTTCGACGACCTCATCATGTCGACCGTCCACCTGCTCCAGGCCTTCCCCGACGTCGCCGAGCACTACCACCGCCGGTTCCGGCACGTCCTGGTCGACGAGTACCAGGACACCAACCACGCCCAGTACGTCCTGGTGCGCGAGCTCGTCGGCACCGGCACCGGGCCCGTCGAGCGCGCCGAGCTCACCGTCGTCGGGGACGCCGACCAGTCGATCTACGCCTTCCGCGGCGCGACGATCCGCAACATCGTGGAGTTCGAGCAGGACTACCCGGACGCCACGACCGTCCTGCTGGAGCAGAACTACCGCTCGACGCAGAACATCCTCACCGCGGCCAACGAGGTCATCAAGGTCAACGAGGACCGCCGGCCGAAGAACCTGTGGACCGCCTCGGGGGCCGGGGAGCAGATCGTCGGGTACGTCGCCGACGACGAGCACGACGAGGCCGCGTTCGTCGCCGAGGAGATCGACCGCCTGCACGACCACGAGGGCGTCACGTACAAGGACGTCGCGGTCTTCTACCGGACGAACGCGCAGTCCCGGTCGCTGGAGGAGGTGTTCATCCGCACCGGCCTGCCGTACAAGGTGGTCGGCGGGACGCGCTTCTACGAGCGCCGGGAGATCAAGGACGCCGTCGCGTACCTGCGCGTCCTGGACAACCCCGACGACACCGTCAACCTGCGCCGGGTGCTGAACGTGCCCAAGCGGGGCATCGGCGACCGCGCCGAGGCCGCGATCGTGGTCCTCGCCGAGCGCGAGCGGATCGGCTTCGGCGAGGCCCTGCAACGCGCCGACGAGGCCGTCGGCCTGGTGTCGCGCTCGCTGAACGCGGTCAAGGGTTTCGCCCAGCTCGTCGCCGACCTGCGCACCCTGGCCGAGTCCGGCGCCTCCCCGGCCGTGGTGCTGGAGGCGGTGCTGGAGCAGACCGGGTACCTCGCCGAGCTGCGGGCCAGCTCGGACCCGCAGGACGAGTCGCGGGTGGAGAACCTGTCCGAGCTCGTGGCGGTCGCCGAGGAGTTCACCGAGGACAACCCCGACGGGACGCTGTCGGACTTCCTCGAGCGCGTCTCCCTGGTCGCCGACGCCGACCAGATCCCCGCCGGCGCCGAGGACGACGGCGTGGTGACGCTCATGACGCTGCACACCGCCAAGGGCCTGGAGTTCCCCGTCGTGTTCCTCACCGGCATGGAGGACGGGACGTTCCCGCACCAGCGGTCCCTGGGCGACCCCGACCAGCTCGCCGAGGAGCGCCGGCTGGCGTACGTCGGCCTGACCCGCGCCCGGGAACGGCTGTACCTGTCCCGCTCGGCGGTCCGCAGCGCGTGGGGCGCGCCGCAGCAGTACCCGCCGTCGCGGTTCCTCGACGAGGTCCCCGAGGCCCTCGTCACGTGGAAGCGCGGCGCGTCCACGTTCCAGGGCGGCTCGTCGGCGACCGCGATGTCGCGCGCGGCGCAGCGGCCGGGGGTGCGCTCGGCGGGCAGCCGCCCGGTGGTCGCGCTGAACCCGGGGGACCGCGTCACCCACGACTCCTTCGGGATGGGCACGGTCGTGCGGGTCGAGGGCGAGGGCGACAAGACCGTCGCGCACATCGACTTCCGCTCCGAGGGCACGAAGCGGCTGCTGCTGCGGTACGCCCCCGTCACCAAGCTCTGACCCCCGCCCCCACCCCTCCGCGATCGAGGACTCCCGCTCCGCGATCGAGGACTCCTGGGCGCACCGACGCCCCCGGCTCTCCTCGATCGCCGAGCGGGAGTCCTCGATCGCCGTGGGTGGCGCGCTCTTGACAGCGCTGCGCAGGCGCGGGGAGCATCCGGGCGATCAGCGGGGAGCGGTCCCCGGGCCAGGCGGGAGGAACCCGTGCCACCGTCCCGCGACCACCCCGGTGCCCCGTGACCGTCCTGCTCGCGCTCGACGCCGGGGGCAGCACCACCCGCGCCCTGGTCCTCGACCTCGACGGGTACGCGCTGGGCCGGGCGGCCGCGGGTCCGGGGAACCCGACGGCCGTGGGCGTCGGGCCCGCGCTGGCGGAACTGCGCACGGCCGCCCACGCCGCGCTGGCCGCCGCCGGCCGCCGCGCGGACGACGTCGCCGCCACGGTCCTCGCGACCGCGGGCTCGGACCGGCTGGTGGGCGACCGCGAGGTCGCCGACCACCTCGGGCTGCCCCGCGCATCAGCCCTGCGCCGGGTCCCGGACCTGCTCGCGATGTTCCACTCGGCCGCCGGGGACGCCGACGGCACGGACGACGGCACGGACGACGGCGCCGTGCTGGTCGTCGGGACGGGGGCCGTCGCCGCCCGCGTCCGCGACGGCGACCTCGCCCGGGTCGCCGGCGGCAACGGCTGGCTGCTGGGCGACCCCGGGTCGGGGTTCTGGATCGGGCGCCGCGTCGCGCGCGCCGCCGCCGCCGACCTCGACGGGACGGGCCCGGCGACGGCCCTGACCGCGGCGGTGCTCGCCGCGTTCGGGCTGCCGGACGACCGGCGCGTGCAGCGGGGCCGGGCGCTCGCCCTCCCCGGCCTCGTCGACGCCGTGCACGCCGCCGCGCCCGTGCGGCTGGCCCGGCTGGCCCCGCTGTGCCCCACCGCCGCGCGCGCCGGGGACGCGGTCGCCGCGGGGATCGTGACCGCGGCCGGTGACGAGCTGGCCGTGCTGGTGCGGGCGGTCACCGCGGACCTCCACCCTGCCGCGCCGCTCGTCGTGGGCGGCGGGGTGTGGCGCCACGTGGTCGGGCCGGCGCCGGCCGGTGCGCTCGCGCGGGCCCTGCGGGGCCGGGCGGTGGTCCCCGCCGACGACGGCCTGCGCGGGGCGGCGGTCCTGGCGCTGCGGCTGGCCGGCCGCCCGGCGGTCAGACCGCGCGCAGCAGCTGCACCGCCAGCGCGACCATGACGACCGCGACCAGCAGGTCCAGCACCCGCCACGCCGCGGGGCGGGCGAACACCGGGCGCAGCAGCCGGGCGCCCAGGCCCAGGGCGGGGAACCAGGCGAGGCTGCCGAGCGCGGCGCCCGCCCCGAACCACCACCGCCCGCTGCCGTGGGCGGCGGCCACCGACCCGAGCAGGACGACGGTGTCGAGGTAGACGTGCGGGTTCAGCCAGGTCAGCGCCGCCGCCGTCGCCACGACCGGGCCGACGGCGACGGCGCCGCCGGAGGTGTCGGCGTGCAGCGCGCCGGGACGCCAGGCCCGGCGCAGGGCGAACCCGCCGTAGGCCAGCAGGAACAGCGCCCCGGCGACCCGCAGCCAGGTGAGCACCGCGGGCGCGGCCTGCACGAGGGCGCCGGCGCCGGCGACCCCGGCGGTGATCAGGACGACGTCGCTGAGGGCGCAGACGGCGACGACCGCGCCGACGTGCTCCCCGCGCACGCCCTGCTTGATGACGAACGTGTTCTGGGCGCCGATCGCGACGATGAGGGACAGGCCGAACGCCAGCCCGGACAGCAGGGTGAGCACGTCGCCGACGGTAGGGACAGCCTGTGACGCGGGTCCAGCTCAGGATCCTTCACCCGCTTTAGCATCGCTTCCGTGGACCTCGACCTCGCGCAGCTGCGGGCGCTCGCGGCCGTCGTCGCCGAGGGCAGCTTCGAGGCCGCCGCCCGCGTGCTGCACGTCACGCCGTCGGCGGTGAGCCAGCGGATCCGGGCGCTGGAGTCGTCCGCGGGACGGGTCCTGCTGGTGCGCAGCCGGCCCGTGCGGCCGACCGAGGCCGGTCGCGCCGTCCTGCGGCTGGCGCGCGAGGTGGAGCTCCTGGCCGCCGAGGCGGGCCGGGAACTGGGCCTGGACCCCGGCGCGGGCGGTCGCCCGCCGGTCCTGCCGGTGGCCGTCGACGCCGACTCCCTGGCCACCTGGTTCCTGCCCGCCCTGGCCCCGCTGGCCGGGGAGTTCTGCTTCGACCTGCGGCGCGAGGACCAGGCCCGCACGGGGGAGCTGCTGCGGGAGGGCACGGTCGTGGCCGCGGTCACCACCGAGGCCGAACCCGTCGCGGGGTGCACGTCGATCCCGTTGGGGCGCATGCACTACCGGCCCTGCGCCACGACCGGTTTCGCCGCGCGCTGGTTCCCCGCCGGGGTGGGGCCGGACGCCCTGGGCCGTGCGCCCGTCGTCGTCTTCGACCGCGACGACGACCTGCAGGACACCTGGTTGCGCCGGTTCGGGGACCTGCACCCGCCCCGCCACCACGTCCCGGCGACCGCCGACTTCGGCGAGGCCGTCCGGCAGGGTTTCGGGTGGGGGATGCTGCTGCCCGAGCAGGTGGCCGCGTCCGCCCCCGGTGACCTGGTCGACCTCGACCCCGGCGGCGGGGTCGACGTCGCGCTGCACTGGCAGCGGTGGCGGATCCGTTCCCCGGCGCTGGACCGGCTCAGCGACGCGGTGCTCGCGGTGTGGCGCTCCCCGGGAGCGCGGGGCACGCTGCGGGGGTGAGCGAATCCTGCTGGGACTACCCGCGGCCGCCGCGGCTGGAACCGGCGACGCGGCGCGTGCGGGTCCTGGACCCCGAAGGGCGCCTGCTCGCCGACGTGGCCCCGGACCCGGACCGGCCGTCGGCGTGGCGGGTCCTGGAGACCTCCCACCCGCCGACGTACTACGTCGCGCCCGGCGCCGTCGTGCCGGGGGCGTTGCGGCCCGCGCCCGGGTCGAGCCTGTGCGAGTGGAAGGGGCAGGCGTCCTACGTGGACCTCCTCGCCGCCGACGGCCGGGTGCTGCGCCCGCGCGCGGCGTGGACGTACCCGCACCCGACGCCCGGGTTCGCGCCGCTGGCCGGGGCGTTCGCCTTCTACCCCTCGGCCGTGCGGTGCCTGCTCGACGACGAGGAGGTCCGGGCGCAGGAGGGGGACTTCTACGGCGGCTGGATCACCTCGGAGGTCACCGGGCCGTTCAAGGGCGCACCGGGCACCCTGGGCTGGTGAGACCCCCGGCCTACTCGAAGCGCGACGGGTCCCCGGCCCCCACCCGCACGACCTCCGGGTAGCCCTGCGACCAGTCCACGACCGTGGTGGGTTCGGTGCCGCACTCACCGGCGTCGACGACCGCGTCGACGACGTGGTCGAGTTCCTCCTTGACGGTCCAGCCGTCGGTGAGGGGTTCGTCGTGGCCGGGCAGCAGCAGCGTGCTCGACAGCAGGGGTTCGCCCAGTTCCGCCAGCAGCGCGCGCACGAACGGGTGGTCGGGGATCCGCACCCCGACGGTCTTCTTCTTCGGGTGCGCGAACCGGCGGGGGACCTCCTTGGTGGCGGGCAGGATGAACGTGTACGGGTTCGGGGTCGACGCCTTCACCGCCCGGAACTGCACGTTGTCCAGGTGCACGAACTGGCCGAGCTGGGCGAAGTCGGAGCAGACCAGCGTGAAGTGGTGCCGCTCGTCCAGGTGCCGGATCCGGCGGATCCGCTCCGCGCCGGTGTGGCTGTCCAGCCGGCACCCCAGCGCGTAGCAGGAGTCCGTCGGGTAGGCCAGCAGGGCGTCCTCGCGCAGCATCGCGACGAGCTGGCTGACGGCCCGGGGTTGCGGGTCGACCGGGTGCACCTCGACGAAACGCGCCATGACGCCACGATAGGTCCGCCGGGCCGCCACCCCCACCCGGGCGGGCGCCGGGGTGGGGGAGCGGGGTCAGGGCGTGCGGACCCGGGCGAACTCCAGAGTGCGGCGCAGGGTGAAACCGAGGGACAGGTAGAGCCGGATCGCGTTCTCGTTGTGCGCGGCGGCGTGCAGGAACGGCAGTTCGCCGCGGTCCCGGACGCCCTGCGCCACGGCGCGCACCAGGGTCGTGGCCAGCCCGCGGCCCCGCGCCGAGGGGTCGGTGCACACGGCGCTGATCTCGGTGGCCGTCCCCAGCCGCAGCCGTTCCCCGGCCATCGCGAGCAGCTTCCCGTCCTCGCGCACCCCCAGGTAGGTGCCGAGCAGCCGGGTGCGGCGGCCGAACGGCCCGGGCTGCGTCCGCGCGACCAGGTCCAGCGCGTCGTCCACGTCGTCCTCGCCCAGCACGACCACGCGGTCCGAACCCTCCGAGGTGAACGCGTCGGTCGCCACCAGCTGCACCCCGGGCAGGCTGCCCGTCACGGTGAAACCCGCCGGGGGTTCCCGGTCCAGGGCCGGGACGAGGAGTTCCGCGCCGGGCCCGGCGAGGTCGGCGAGGTCGGCCCACCCGCGCGGGTCGCGCTGGTCGGCGACCGCGCAGAACGGGGAGACGTCGGCGGGGTACCGGCGGCCGTCGCCGGACCCCTGCGCGAGGTGGGCGTGCACGCCGGTCAGGGCGGACCAGACGGGGTTGTCGAGCGGGTCGTCGAGCGGGTTCGTCACCGGGGCATCGTCACAGACGCCGCGGGGGACCCGGTGCGCGGGGAAACCGGCTGGACTTCCCCGGGGACCGAACTACTGTGGAGGCGTGGCGGAGCGCGAGGTGGGACAGCGACGGGGGACCGGTCACCGGACCCCCGCGCCGGCCACGCCGTCCCCGTTCGCCGGGACCACCGGCCGGGACGCCACCCCCACCTGAGTCGCACTCGCGCACCCGGAACCGTGGACGTCCCGCCGCCGGCGGGGCGTCCTCCGTCTTTCCCCAGGAGTTTCCCGTGAACACCCGTGCCCCCGCCCCCACCGTCGCCCACGGCCTGCCCGGTCCGGCGGCCCCGATCGACCCCGAGCGCCTCGAGGCGCTGCGCCGCGCGCTGGAGGAGGACCTGCGGGTGCGGCGGGCGCTGCTGCGGTCCTTCACGGCCGAGGACCTGCAGCGGGCCGACACCGACCCCACGACCGCCGCGGAACTGGCGGCGGCGCGCCGGACCACCGCCGAGGCCGACGAGGCGCTGGCCCGGGTGCGCGCGGGGACGTACGGCCGCTGCGTGCACTGCGCCGGGACGATCCCCGTCGAGCGCCTGGAGCTCCGCCCGCACGCCGCCGCGTGCGTCCCCTGCGCCCGGCGCCTCGGTCCGGCCCCGGTCTGAGCCGGTCCCAGCCGGTCCCAGGCGGTCCCAGGCGGTCTCAGGCCGAGGGGCCGAGCAGCCCCATCGCCTCCACCGCGGCCCGCGCCGCCTGCTCGGACGTGAACGCCGGGACGTAGCCGAGCCGTTCGCGGGCCTGGTCGGTGCTGGCGCTGTGGCTGCGGGACAGGTGTTCCCAGCTGGCCTGGGCGTGCTCGCCGGCCGCGGCGCGGAACTCCTCCCAGGAGACCGACCGCAGGTTCGCCTCCCGCCCCCACCAGGCGGCGGCGGCCCGCGCGAAACCCCGCACCGTCAGCGCCCGGTCGGAGACGACGTGGAAACTCCGCCCGGTCGCGGCGTCCCGGTGCGCCAGGGCCAGCTCGAAACCCTGCGCCACGTCGTCGGCGTGGACGTGGTGCAGCGTCTCCAGGCCGAGGCCGGGGACGAGGAGCTCGGCGCCGGTGGACAGCCGGTGCCAGACGCCGGGGTCGAGGTTGCCCAGCGGGGTGATGACGGGCCAGCCGGGGCCGCTGATGTGCCCCGGGTGCAGCACCGTGCACGGCAGGTCCCCCTCGGCCAGCAGGAACTCCTCGATCTCCGCCTTGCGCGTCCCGTACTCCCCGAACGGTTCGCGCGGGTCGTCCTCGCGCAGCGGGGAGGCCGCGGCGGGGCCGTGGACCCAGATGGTGCCGCAGTGGGCCAGGAACGCCCCGCCGGGGCGCAGCGCCTCGACGAGGGGGCGGGTGGTGGCCAGGTCGAAGCTGACCAGGTCCACCACCGCGTCCGGGCGCAGCGCCGCGACGTCCGCGGCGAACGTGTCCGCCTCCCGGTCGGCGACGACGGTCCGGACCTGCGACCACGCCGGGTCCGGGTGGTAGGGCTGCCGGGTGCCGCGCGAGACCGCGGTGACCCGGTGCCCGGCCCGCACCAGGCGGGGGACGAGGTAGGTGCCGATGTGGCCGGTGGCCCCGGTGACGACGACGTGCACGTCAGCTCCTCAGCTGCTCGGGGAGGGCGGCGGCGGGAACCGCCTGGAAGGCGACGGGGCGCTGCCACCGCTCGATCGCGGCCGTGCCCACCGACGTCGTCGTGGGGGTCGTGGTCGCCGGCCACGGGCCGCCGTGCTGCTGCGCGCCGGAGACGGTGACCCCGGTCGGCCAGTCGTTCCACACGACCCGGCCCACCTTCTCGGCCAGCAGCTGCGCGACCTCGACGGCCAGGTCGTCGTCGGCGGGGTCGGCCGCCGCCTGCACCGACCCGGTCAGCTGGCCCGGCAGCACCTCCAGCAGGTCGCGCAGCTCCTGCGGGGAGGAGTAGCCGACGACGACCCCGGCCGGGCCGAACGCCTCGACGTGCACGGTCCGCGGGTTCGCCAGCACGTCGGCCGCCGACACCGCCAGGACCTGCGCGGCGACGCCCTCGTCCGAGGCGGGCCCGGTCACCGCGACGCGCACGCCCGGCTGCTCGCGCAGCTCCCGGGTGGACTCCTGGAACCCCTGCGCGATCGCCGGGTTCAGCATCGGGCCCGGGACGGGCAGGTCCACCGCGGCCGTGAACGCCGCGGCGTCCGGGACCAGGACGACCCCGGGGTTGGTGCAGAACTGCCCGGCCCCCAGCGTGAGGGACCCCACCCAGCCGTCGGCGATCGCGGTCCCGCGCTCGGCCCACGCCGCCGGGGTGACGACGACGGGGTTCACGCTGCCCAGCTCGCCGTGGAAGGGGATCGGGTCCGGCCGCCCGGCGGCGACGTCGAACAGGGCCCGGCCCCCGCGCAGCGACCCGGTGAACCCGGCGGCGCGGACCCGCGGGTCGCGCAGGGCCGCGAGCGAGGCCTCGACGCCCTCGACGAGCGCGAACGTCCCCGCGGGCAGCCCGGCGCCGGTCAGGGCGCCGGTGACGAGGCGGGCCGTGAGCCGCGACAGCTCCGGGTGGCCGGGGTGCGCCTTGACGACGACGGGGCACCCGGCGGCCAGGGCCGAGGCGGAGTCGCCGCCCAGGACGCTGAACGCGAAGGGGAAGTTGCTGGCGGCGAACACCAGGACCGGCCCGATCGGGACGACGGTGCGGCGCAGGTCCGGGCGCGGGCCCGTCCCCCAGCCGGGGTCGGCGGGGTCGACGCGGGCCGGCACCAGCGAGCCGTCGCGCAGCCCGGCGGCGAACAGGCGGACCTGGAAGACGGTGCGGGTCAGCTCGCCCTCCAGCCGGGCGGTGGGCAGGTGCGTCTCGGACGCGGCCAGCTCGACGAGCTCGGCCCGGGCCGCCTCCAGCGCGTCGGCGGCGGCGTCCAGGGCCCGCGCGCGGTCGGTGGGGGAGGTCCGCGCCAGCGGCCGGCGCGCGGCGTGCGCGGCGGCCAGGACGGCCTCGAGGTCGGCGGCGGTGGTGTCCACGGGACGGCATCCTCGTCCCGTCCCGCGCGGTCGGCGAGCCGGTGTGACCTGCGTCTCCACACCTGCGCGAGAGCCGTCCGCCGCGCGGGTCTAGTGTCGGGAAGGCCCGGTGCCGGCCGATGTGGACGCCCGACCAGTGACCCTGGACTGGTGCCCACCCGGCACGAACAGTCACTTCCGATCGAGGACGAGGAAGACGAGGAACACTGGTGGACCTCTTCGAGTACCAGGCGCGCGACCTGTTCGCCGCGCACGGCGTACCCGTGCTGGACGGCCGCGTCGCGACCACCCCCGAGGAGGCCCAGGCGGCCGCCGAGGCCATGGGTGGCGGGACCGTCGTCGTCAAGGCGCAGGTCAAGGTGGGCGGCCGCGGCAAGGCCGGTGGCGTCAAGCTCGCCCACAGCCCCGCTGAGGCGGCCGAGAAGGCCGGCGAGATCCTCGGCATGGACATCAAGGGACACACCGTCCACCAGGTGATGATCGCCGAGGGCGCGAAGATCGCCGAGGAGTTCTACTTCTCGGTCCTGCTCGACCGCTCCAACCGCACCTACCTGGCGATGGCCAGCGTCGAGGGCGGCATGGAGATCGAGCAGCTCGCCGTGGAGCGCCCCGAGGCGCTGGCCCGCGTCGCCGTCGACGCCCTCACCGGCATCGACGCCGCGAAGGCCGCCGAGATCGCCCAGGCCGCCGGCTTCCCCGCCGACCTGCAGCCGAAGGTCGCCGAGGTCTTCCAGAAGCTGTGGACGGTGTTCACCGCCGAGGACGCCACCCTCGTCGAGGTGAACCCGCTGGTGCGCACCGAGGACGGCGCCATCGTCGCCCTCGACGGCAAGGTCACGCTGGACGAGAACGCCGAGTTCCGCCACGCCGAGCACGCCGACCTCGCCGACGCCGCGGCGGCCGACCCGCTCGAGGCCAAGGCCAAGGCGCTGAACCTCAACTACGTCAAGCTCGACGGCCAGGTCGGCATCATCGGCAACGGCGCGGGCCTGGTCATGTCGACCCTCGACGTCGTCGCGTACGCCGGGGAGAAGCACGGCGGCACCAAGCCGGCGAACTTCCTCGACATCGGCGGCGGCGCGTCCGCGCAGGTCATGGCCAACGGCCTCGACGTCATCCTCAACGACCCGCAGGTCAAGAGCGTGTTCGTCAACGTCTTCGGCGGCATCACCGCCTGCGACGAGGTCGCCAAGGGCATCGTGTCCGCCCTCGGCATCCTCGGCGACGAGGCGACCAAGCCGCTCGTCGTGCGCCTGGACGGCAACAACGTCGAGGAGGGCCGGCGCATCCTCGCCGAGGCGGACCACCCGCTCGTGACGGTCGTCGACACCATGGACGGCGCGGCCGACAAGGCCGCCGAACTGGCGAACGTGGGGGCCTGAACCGTGTCGATCTTCATCAACTCCGACTCCAAGGTCCTCGTCCAGGGCATGACCGGGTCCGAGGGCCGCAAGCACACCCAGCGGATGCTCGCCTCGGGCACGAGGATCGTCGGCGGGGTGACGCCCGGCAAGGGCGGGCAGACCGTCGACTTCACCGCCGCCGACGGCTCGCCCGTCGCGATCCCGGTGTTCTCCTCCGTGGGTGAGGCCCGCGAGGCCACCGGCGCCGACGTCAGCGTAATCTTCGTCCCGGCGAAGTTCACCAAGGGCGCCGTCGTCGAGGCGATCGAGGCGGCCACGCCGCTCGTCGTCGTCATCACCGAGGGCGTCCCGGTCCACGACACCGCCGAGTTCTACGCCCTCGCCGCGAAGTCCGGCACGACCCGCCTCGTGGGCCCGAACTGCCCCGGCCTCATCAGCCCCGGGCAGTCGAACGTCGGCATCATCCCCGCCGACATCACGAAGGCCGGCCGCATCGGCCTGGTCTCGAAGTCGGGCACGCTGACCTACCAGATGATGTACGAGCTGCGGGACATCGGCTTCTCCTCGGCCGTCGGCATCGGCGGGGACCCGGTCATCGGGACCACGCACATCGACGCGCTCCAGGCGTTCCAGGACGACCCCGACACCGACGTCATCGTCATGATCGGCGAGATCGGCGGTGACGCCGAGGAGCGCGCGGCGAAGTTCATCGAGGCCAACGTCACCAAGCCCGTCGTCGGGTACGTCGCCGGGTTCACCGCCCCCGAGGGCAAGACGATGGGCCACGCCGGCGCCATCGTGTCCGGGTCGGCCGGCACCGCGCAGGCCAAGAAGGACGCCCTCGAGGCGGCCGGGGTGAAGGTCGGCAAGACGCCGTCCGAGACCGCGAAGCTGGCCCGGGAGATCTTCCAGGCCCTCTGAGCCCGCTCGCGCCGCAGCGCGCCCGACGCCCCCGCCGACCCCGTCGGCGGGGGCGTCCGCGCGTGAAAACCGGCACCGCGCGCGCGTCGCGCGCGCCCGGCGGCGCCGGCGCGGGGGACGATCGCAGGGATGTCCACCGCCGGTAGCCGCCCCACCGCCCGTTCCCGCCCGACCGCCCGCAGCCCGCGCCGGTCCCCGGTCCTGCCCGACCTGGGGCCGCTGCTGGGCGCGGCCGTGCGGGCGGTGCTGTTCCTGCTCGTCCCGGTCCTGCTGCTGTGCATCGTCGGCTGGATCGCCTCGGTGCGCTCCACGTCGTCGCTGGCGGCGGTCGCCCGCGTCGGCGCGGACCTGTGGCTGCTCGCCCACGGGGCCGACGTCGCGATCGTCGGCGGGACGATCGGGGTCGCGCCCCTGGGGGTGACGCTGCTGGCCGGGCTCTCGGCGCGGCGGGCGGTGCGGATGTGGCTCGCCGACCAGGTCGAGGCCGAGCGCCCGGTGCTGCCCGGGCCCGCCCTGGGGGTGTTCACCGCCGCGTACGGCGTCCTGACCCTGCTCGTCGCGCTGGTCGCGCGCAGCGGCGTCGGGGCCGCCTCACCGCTGGGCGCGCTGCTCGGGGGGTGCCTCGTGGGGGGCCTGGGCGCGCTGGCCGCGCTGTGGCCGCTGCGCCCGGCGACGCCCCCGGTGGTGCCCGCCTGGGTGGTGGCGGCCTGGCGCCCGGCGGCCGCGGCGGTGCCGGCGCTGGTGGCCGTCGGCTCCCTGCTCGTGGCGCTCGCCCTGGTCCGGGGCCGCGCCGACGTCCTGGCGCTGCACGAGGCGCTGAGCCCGGGCGTGGTCGGCGGGGCGCTGCTCACCCTCGCCCAGGCGCTGCTGCTGCCCACGCTCGCCGTGTGGGGGGTGGCCTGGACGAGCGGGACCGGTTTCGCCGTGGGCACCGGGACCTCCGTGGCCCCCGGCGGGACGTCGCTGGACGTGCTGCCGACCGTCCCCGTCCTGGGCGCGCTGCCCGCACCCGGGGCCACGCCGGCGCTGGCGTGGGCGGCCGTCGCGCTGCCCGTCCTCGTCGGAGCGCTCGCGTGGGTGCTGGCCGCCCGCCGCGGCCCCCGGGTGGAGGGGCTGCTGCACCGCTGCGCCGCCGCGCTGGTCCACGGCGCGCTGACCGGGGCCGGGGTCGCGCTGCTGTGCGCCCTGGCGTCGGGCGCCCTGGGGCACGGCCGCCTCGGCGAGGTCGGCCCCGACGCGCTGCTGACCGGGGTCGTCGTCGCGGGCGAGGTCGCCGCGGGCGCCGTCCTCGCGGTGCTGCTGGGCCGGGGCTGGCGCGCCTGGCGCGGGGCGGAACTGGTGATCGACCTGCCCGGCGCCCCCGGCGGCGCCCCCCGGACCCCGCGCAAGCTCCTCGGCGACGACCGCCCCACCCCCTGAGCGGCCACCCCGCCCCACCCCACCGCCACCCCGCCGCGGGGACCCCCGGTCGGCGCCGCGGTCCCGTCCACCCGGGCCAGGGGTTTCGGGCCGGACCGCCCCGGCGGCTAGAGTCTGCCCACGTGCCCGTACGTGTGGTCGTCCTCGCCTCCGGATCCGGTTCGACCCTCCAGGCCCTCCTCGACGCCGACGACCCGGCGTGGCGGATCGTCGCCGTCGGTTCCGACAAGCCGGGGGTGACCGCGCTGGAGCGGGCCGCCGCCGCCGGGATCGAGACCTTCACCGTCAGCCCCGCCGACTTCGTCGACCGCCCCGCCTGGGACGCCGCGCTCGCCGCCGAGGTCGCCCGCCGCGCCCCCGACCTCGTCGTCCTCGCCGGGTTCATGCGCATCCTCGGCGCCCCGGTGGTCGAGGCCTTCGGCGGCCGGATGATCAACACCCACCCCGCGCTCCTGCCCTCCTTCCCCGGGGCCCACGGCGTCCGCGACGCCCTGGCCCACGGCGTGAAGGTCACCGGCTGCACCGTGCACCTCGTCGACGCCGGCGTCGACACCGGCCCGATCCTCGACCAGGCCGCCGTGCGCGTCCTGGACGACGACGACGAGGCCTCGCTGCACGAGCGCATCAAGACCCGCGAGCGCGAACTGCTCGTCGGCGTCGTCGGGCGACTGGCCCGCGCGACCCCCCACCCCGAGAGGACGGCACCCCGCTGATGGACCCCCAGGGCACGAAGGTCCCCGTGAAGCGCGCGCTGATCAGCGTCTACGACAAGACCGGCCTGGCCGAACTCGCCCAGGGGCTGCACGCGGCCGGGGTCGCCCTCGTCTCCACCGGGTCCACCGCCACCCGCATCGCCGCCGCGGGCGTGCCCGTGACCCCCGTCGAGGAGCTCACCGGGTTCCCCGAGTGCCTCGACGGCCGCGTCAAGACCCTGCACCCGCGGGTGCACGCCGGGATCCTCGCCGACCGCCGCCTGCCCGACCACGTCCGCCAGCTCGCCGAGCTCGACGTCGAACCCTTCGACCTCGTCGTCGTGAACCTCTACCCGTTCGCCGCGACCGTCGCCTCCGGCGCCGGCTACGACGACGTCGTGGAGCAGATCGACATCGGCGGCCCCTCCATGGTCCGCGCCGCCGCGAAGAACCACCCCAGCGTGGCCGTCGTCGTCGACCCCGCGGCGTACGCCGACGTGCTCGCCGCCGTCGCCGACGGCGGGTTCGACCTCACCGCCCGCAAGCGCCTGGCCGCGGCCGCGTTCGCGCACACCGCCGCCTACGACACCGCGGTGGCGTCCTGGTTCGCCGAGCAGACGCTCGACGAGGCCGACCAGGGCTGGCCCGCCGTCACCGGCGTCGCCCTGGAGCGCACCGCCGTCCTGCGCTACGGCGAGAACCCGCACCAGCAGGCCGCCGTCTACGCCGACCCGACGTCCGCGCCGGGCATCGCGCAGGCCGTGCAGCTGCACGGCAAGGCCATGTCGTACAACAACTACGTCGACGCCGACGCCGCCCTGCGCGCCGCGTACGACCTCGACGGGCCCGCCGTCGCCGTCATCAAGCACGCCAACCCGTGCGGGATCGCGACCGGCACCGACGTCGCCGACGCCCACGCCAAGGCCCACGCCTGCGACCCCGTCTCCGCCTACGGCGGCGTCATCGCGGCCAACCGCGTCGTGACCGCGGCCATGGCCGAGCAGGTCGCGCCCGTCTTCACCGAGGTCGTCATCGCCCCCGGCTTCGAGCCCGAGGCGCTGGAGGTCCTGCGGGCCAAGAAGAACGTCCGCCTCCTGCAGCTGCCCGAGGGCTACTCCCGGCAGGCCCGGGAGTGGCGCCCCGTCTCCGGCGGCGTGCTCGTGCAGGACCTCGACGCGATCGACGCCGAGGGCGACGCCCCCGCGAACTGGACGCTCGCGGCCGGTGAGGCGGCCACCCCGGAGGTCCTGGCCGACCTCGAGTTCGCCTGGCGCGCGGTCCGCTCGGTGCGCTCCAACGCGATCCTGCTCGCCAAGGACGGCGCGTCCGTCGGCGTCGGCATGGGCCAGGTCAACCGCGTCGACTCCTGCAAGCTGGCCGTCGCGCGCGCCGGAGCGGACCGGGCCACCGGGTCGGTCGCCGCGTCCGACGCGTTCTTCCCGTTCGCCGACGGCGCGCAGATCCTCATCGACGCCGGGGTCAGCGCGATCGTGCAGCCCGGCGGGTCCATCCGCGACGCCGAGGTCGTCGAGGCCGCCGCGAAGGCCGGCGTCACGATGTACTTCACCGGCGCGCGCCACTTCGCGCACTGAGGTCCGCCCGTGGCGCCGGCCGGTAGCGTCGGCACCGTGACCACCGAGCGCGTCCCCACCCCGGGCAACGCCGTCCTGCTGACGCTCGTCGGCGGGATCGTCGTCGCGCTGGTGCTGACGCTGCTGGCCGGCCCGACCCCGGGCGGGGTGCTGCTCGGGGCGGACCTGGCCGTCGCCGCCGTCCTGCGGCTGGTGCTGCCGGTGCGGGTCGCGGGAGCGCTCGCGGTCCGCTCGCGCGGGCTGGACGTCGCGATCCTCCTGGTGCTGGCGGTGTCGTGCCTGGTGCTGGCCGGCGTCGTGCCGACCCCCGTCTGAACCCCCCGACGGACGCCCCCTCCCGCCCACCGGGAGGGGGCGTCCGTCGTTCCCCTGCGCACCGGCCGGGCACCGGGGTAGGGTGCACCGATCCCATCCAGAGCGGCTGAGAGACCTGGCTCGACGACGCCGCAGCAACCCCCGCGGGGGTGCTACCGCCAGGACCGATGGAGGACGCCCCGCCATGTCCCTGCACGAGCCCCTGAAGTTCGCCTACTGGGTCCCCAACGTCTCCGGCGGGCTGGTCGTCTCCACGATCGAGCAGCGCACCAGCCACGACCCCGCCTACAACGTCGAGGTGGCCCGCGCCGCCGAGCGCGTCGGGTTCGAGTACGCCCTCACCCAGGTGCGGTACCTCGCCTCCTACGGCGCCGACGCCCAGCACGAGTCGACGTCGTTCTCGCTGGCGCTGCTGCTGGCGACCGAGCGGCTGAAGGTCATCGCCGCGGTCCACCCGTTCTTCTGGCACCCGGGGGTCCTGGCGAAGTTCGCGGCCACCACCCAGGAACTCACCGGCAACCGCCTCGCGCTGAACGTGGTGTCGGGCTGGTTCAAGGACGAGGCGACGCAGCTGGGGGTGACCTGGCACGAGCACGACGACCGGTACAAGCAGTCCGAGGAGTTCATCGAACTGCTGCGCGGGGTGTGGAGCCAGGACGGCTACAGCCAGTCCGGGGAGTTCTTCAACGCCACCGACATCACCTTCCGCCCGCAGCCCACGGCCGCGCCGGAACTGTTCCAGGGCGGGAACTCCACCGCCGCGCAGGCCATGGCCGGCCGCGTCTCGGACTGGTACTTCATGAACGGCAAGTCGATCGCGGACGCCGCCGCCGGGGTGCGGGAGGTCAGCGCGCTGGCCGCCGCGAACGGCCGGTCGGTGCGGTTCGGGCTGAACGGCTTCGCGCTGGTGCGCGACACCCGAGAGCAGGCCGAGGCGGTCCTGGAGGAGATCGTCGCCAAGGCCGACCGCGCCAAGGTCGAGGGTTTCGGCGCCGCGGTGCGGGAGGCCGGCGGTTCCACCCGCGACGGCAAGGGGATGTGGGCCGACAGCGGGTTCCGCGACCTCGTCCAGTACAACGACGGTTTCCGGACGGGGCTGGTCGGGACCCTCGACGAGGTGGCGCGCCGCGTCCTGGCGTACCGGCTGGTCGGCGTCGACCTGCTGCTGCTGGGGTTCCTGCACGTCAAGGAGGAGGTCGAGGCGTTCGGGGAACTCGTCATCCCCCGGGTGCGCGAGCTGGAGGCCCGGCTGGTGGCGGGGGAGGACCTGGACCTGGGCGCCGAGCTCGACGGGGCCGTCGCGGCGGCCACCGCACCCGTCCCCGTCTGAACCGGCCGCCGGGCGGGGCGGTGCCGGACCCGTGGCACCCTGGGCGGGTGCGACGTGCCGCGGTCCCGCTGGTGCTGGTGGCCGCCCTCGCCGCCTGCTCCCCGCCCCGCCCGCCGGCCCCGGTGCCGGTGAGCGCCGCCGCGCGACCGGCCCCCGTCCCCGTCGTCGTCCTCGACCCCGGCCACAACGGGGGCAACGCCGCGCACCCGGAGCAGATCGCGGTCCCCGTCCCGGCGGGGGGTTTCGAGAAGCCGTGCGGCACGACGGGGACGTCCACGGACAGCGGGTACCCCGAGCACGCCTACGCCTTCGACGTCGCCCTGCGCACCGCCGACCTGCTGCGCGCGCGGGGGGTCGAGGTCGTCCTGACCCGGTCCGAGGACACCGGCGTCGGCCCGTGCGTGGACGCCCGGGCCGCGGTGGCGAACGCGGCGGGGGCGGCGCTGGCGGTCTCGATCCACGCCGACGGAGCCGCGCCCACCTCCCGCGGTTTCCACGTCGTCGAACCGGGCCCGGCCCCCGACGGCGGCAACGCGGCGGTGCTGGCGGCCTCCGACGTCGCGGCGCGCGACCTGCTCGCCGCGTTCGGGACCGCCACCGGCCTGCCCCGGGCCGACCGCCTCGGGGACCTGGTGGAACCTGGCCTGACGCGGCGCTCGGACCTGGCGGGCCTGAACCTCGCGCGGACGCCGTCGGTGCTGCTGGAGTCGGCGAACATGCGCAACGCCGAGGACGCCGCGCTGCTGTCCGACCCCGCGTTCCGGCAGACCGCGGCGCGCGGCATCGCCGACGGCGTGTCGGCGTTCCTCGCGCGCGACCGCCCCTGAGACCGCTTACCTTCTGGGGGTGACCCTCGCGCCTGCCGACCCGACCGTGGAACTCGTCGTGCTCCTGACCGACGACGGGACCCCGTGCGGGACCGCGCCGAAAGCCGACGTGCACCACACCAGCACCCCCCTGCACCTGGCGTTCTCCTGCTGGATCCTCGACGGGCGGGGCCGCACGCTGCTGACCCGCCGCGCCGCCGCGAAGCGCACCTGGCCCGGGGTGTGGACGAACTCGTTCTGCGGGCACCCCGGCCCGGGGGAGGAACCGGCCGACGCGGTCGTGCGGCGTTCGGTGCAGGAACTGGGGGCGCCCGTCGTGGACGTCGCGTCGCTGCTGCCGACGTTCCGCTACCGCGCCGTCATGGACGACGGCACCGTCGAGAACGAGGTCTGCCCCGTGTTCACGGCGCGGCTGGCCGGGGACCTGGCCCTGGACCCCGACGAGGTGGACGCGTTCCGCTGGGTCGGGCTGGACGAGCTGCGGGCCGAGGTCGCGGCCGACCCGGCGCCGTTCAGCCCGTGGATGCTGCTGCAGCTGCGCGGGTTCTGACCGCCCGACCTCAGCCCGTCCGGCCCAGGTCGTGGGCGTCGAGGTAGTCCCGGACCAGCTGCTCGCTCACCCGGCCGCGGTCGGCCACGGACCGTCCCTGCGCCCGCGCCCACGCCCGCACCAGCTGCGGGTCGACGCCGGAGCGCCCGGTCCGGTCCGCGCCCGCGGTGGGCGCGGCCGCGGCGGCCGGGGCCACCCCCGGGGCGGGCAGCCGCGCGACGCTCACCGCCGCCCCCTCGGCGGCCAGCTCCCCGGCCTGCCCGGCGACGTCGGCGTGGTGGGTCAGCAGCACCACCTGCACGTCGCGGGCCAGTTCGGCCAGCGCCGCCAGCGCCGCCCGCGTGCGGGTCTCGTCGAAGGTCATCAGCACGTCGTCCAGCACCACCGGCAGCGGCCCCTGCCCCGACGCCACGAGGGCACGGTGCTGGGCGGCCACCGCCGCCAGCCGCAACGCCAGGAAGACCTGGTCCGCGGTGCCCTCGCTCAGCCCGTCGGCGCCCTCGAGCAGCTCCCCGTCCGCCCGGCGCACCCCCAGCCGCCGCTCCCCGCCGTCGTCCAGGGCCACCAGACCCGTCCAGCGCCCCCCGGTCAGCCGCGTCAGCACCTCACCGGCCTCGGCCAGCAGCGGGTTGGCGCGCGAGGCGGAGAACTCCTCCAGCTGCCGGCGCAGCACGGTGCGCTGCAGGTCCACCACGACGTAGCGCTCGGTGTCGGCCTGCAGCCCCGCCAGCGCCTCGGCGCGCCGGGCGGCCAGCACGTTGGCGTCGGCACCGGCGGTCAGCCGTTCCAGCTCCACCTCGGCCCGGGTGACGTCCTGCCGGGCCCGGGCCCACACCTCGTGGGCCTGCTCGTCCGCGAGCGCCGCCTCCTCGTCGTCGGTGCGCAGGTCGGCGTCGGAGCGCGGGCCGACCTCCTCGACGAGCCGCGCCACCTCCCCGGCGGCACCGACCTCCGCCGCCAGGTCGTCGGCCTCGGCGCGTTCGCGGTCCCGCAGGGCCAGCAGGTCGCGGCTGCCGCCGGCCCGCGCGCCGAGGGCGGGGAGGTCCTCGCCGCCGGCCAGGAGGGCGCTCAGCTGCGCCTGCGCCCGCTCCCGCCGGGCCCGTTCGGCCGCGGTGGCCGCCGCCACCTCCTGCGCCCGCCGTCCCAGCTCCGCCGCGGTGCGCTCGTCCGCGCGGCTGCGGCGCAGCCGGTCCGCCACCGCCGTCAGCGCCACCTCGACCTGCTCGGGTCGCCCGGCCCCGCACGGGGTGCCCAGGCGCGCGGCGAGCGCCGCCACCTCGGCGGTGAAGGCGGCCACCCGCTCCTCCCGCTCCCGGGCCCGGTCCTGGTCGCGCCGCGCGGCCGCGGCGGCCTCGGCGGCGGACTCCAGCACCCGGGCGCGCGCGGTCCACCCCGCCGGCCCGAGGTCGGCCGGCAGCCCGGCGGCCTCGACCGCGGCGCGGAACGCCGTCTCGGCCCGCTCGGCCTCCCGGCGGTGCCGGTCGTGCCGCTGCGCGGCGACGTGCGCGGCGCGGTCGCGGTCGGCGTCCAGCGCGCGCTGCACCGCGGCGGCGTCGGCGGCGGCGATCACGGCGCGGGCGGCCTCCAGCCCCACGTCCAGCCCGGCCTGCACGTCCACCCGGGCGTCGGCGTCGAGGCGCGCGCCGGCGGGTTCGCCGCAGCGGGCGAGCACCGCGGTCAGGGCGTCGAGCTGGGCCCGCACCTCGGTGCCCAGCTCCTGCACCCGCCGCTCCGAGGCGCCGGCCGCGGCGCGTTCGGCGCCCAGCCGGTCCAGGGCCGCCAGCACCGGCCCGGGGTCGCCGTCGGGGACCCGCAGGCCGGCGGCGGTGAACGGTGCCGCGTGGGCCTCGCGCGCCCGGTCGGCGGCCTCGCGGGCGGCCCGCGCCTCCTCGGCGGCGGCCGTGGCCGCCGCCGCGGCCCGGTCGGCGGCGCGGCGCAGCTCCCGCAGCCGGGCGGTGACCTCGGCGTGGTCCAGCAGGGCGTCGGCGGCCTCGTCGGCGCGGGCCACCGCGGCCAGCAGCGCGGGCCCGTCGACCGCGGCCCCGTCGCGCAGCGGCCCCAGCAGCGCGTCGCGGGCCGCGCGGGTCACGCGCAGCGCCTCCTCGTCCACCCCGCCGGCGCCGCGCTGGGCGGCGGCGAGCTCGTCGGCCGCCGCCCGCGCCGCCGCCGCGCAGCGGTCGTGCTCGGCGTCGGCGCGCGCCCGTTCCTCCTCGGCCGCGACCAGGCCCGCGCGGGCGGCCCGGACCGTGGTGGGGTCCAGCCGGGGCGGGGCGTCGGCCGCCGCGTCGGGGTCGACGGCCCCCGCCGCCACGGCCTGCGCGCGGGCGGCCGCCCACCGCTCGTCGCGGGCGGCCAGCGCCGCCCGCCGCTCGCGGGCCGCCGAGCCGTCCCGGTCGGCGGCGGCCACCAGCGCGCGCAGCGCGGCGACGTCCTCGTCCGCGACCTCCTGCAGCGCGTCGCGTCCGGCGGTGGCCTCCCGGGCCCGTTCGAGCTCCTCGGCCGAGCGGGACGCCTCGGTGTCCGCCGCGGTGTGCTCCGCGGCCAGCCGGGAGAGGTCGGCGGCCCGGTCGGCGGGCACCCGCCACCGGGCGACGAGCGCGGGGACGACCTCGTCGAGCGGCCCCTCGGGCACCGGTCCCAGCGTCTCCAGCAGCTGCCGGGCGGTGTGCAGCGCCTCCTCGGCGCTCGTGCGGGCCCGCACCGCCTCGGCGGTGTCCTCCGCGCGGGCCTGGCGCGCCTCGAGCAGCGCGTCGATCTCGGCGCCGGCGGCCAGGACGTCCTCCTCGACCGTGCAGCGCGCGCGTTCGTCGTCCAGGGCGGCGGCCCGGTCGGCCAGCTCGTCGAGGGCGGCTTCGGCGCGGGCCAGGTCGGCGGCCGCCGCGTCGTGGGCGGCGACGTCGGCCGCCCCGAGGACCCCGCCGGCGGCGAGGAGGCCCGCGGTCGCCGCGGCGACCTGCTCGCGGGTGCGCAGCAGCGCCCGCACCCGGGGAGCCAGCCGCAGCCGCTGCGCCGCCTCCCCGCGCTCGGCGCGCACGCTGCGCAGCCGCGCCTGCGCGCGGTCGGCCTCGGCCCGCGCGGCCTCGGCGGCGGCCCCGGCCGCCTCCACCTGCCCGGCGCGGGTCGCGGTGGCCTCCAGCTGCTCGTCCAGCGACTGGACGAGCGCGACGCCGTCCTTGACCGCCGACCGGCCCCGCGGGCGCCACAGCCGGTCCGCCTCGGCCTCCAGCGCGGCCAGCAGCTCCTGCGCGCCGCTGCCGTGGTGGGCGCTGAAGACCAGACCGGCCAGGTCACCGCCCCCGCGCAGCACCAGCCGCCCGCCGCTGCGCAGCCGCTCGTGGTCCATCCCCAGCCGGCTCGTCCACGCCTCCCGGTCCCACCCGTCCTGGGCCCACGGGGCCTCGACCGGCTCGTCGCCGTGCAGCAGGCCCCGCGAGGAGCGGACCAGGTCGCGCCCCTCGTCGCCGGACCCCCAGCGGGCGCCGACCCGCAGGCGGGCCCGGGCGTGGACGAAGGCGTAGCGCGGGCTCTTCTCGAAGCCCCACAGCAGGTCGCCGACGGCGGCCAGCAGGGTCGACTTGCCGGACTCGTTGGGCCCCAGGACCACCGTGAGGCCCTCGCCGAGCTCGACCTCGGCGGCCTCGAAGGCGCCGTAGGGGGCCAGCGTCACCCTGCGCAGCATCAGCGTCCCTCCAGCCGGGTCGAGAGGTCCTGCGCGGCCCGCCGGGCGAGGGCGGCGAGCGCGCGGGGGTCGGCGAGGTCGAGCAGGCCGGCGTCGGACAGCAACCGCCCGACCTCCCCGCGCACCCCCCGCACCAGCGTCGTCAGCGCCGGGTCCTGCGCGAGGGCGTCGGCGGCCGCCCGGACCGCCGCGACGAGCTCGGGGTCGTCGGCTCCCCCCGCGCGCGGGGGCCGGGCCCGCGAGTCCACCCTCTCCAGGACGACCCCGGCCGCCTCGGCGACCTGCTCGGCCTCCTGGCGCAGGCGCTCGGCGTCGGCCAGGTCGGCCGCCGCGGCCGTCGGGCCGTCCAGGACCGCCCGGACCACCAGGGGGCGGTCCCCGGCGCCGCGGCGCGCCTCCAGCAGCCGCCCGCGCAGCACCCCCATGGCGTCGGCGACGTCGGCGGCGCCGGTGACGTCGACCTCCAGCGACTCCCACCGGGCCACGTCCAGGGCGTGGAAGGTCAGCTGCGCCTGCTCACCGGGCACCAGGTCCACGACGTAGGCGCCCTTGGCCCCGGTCTCGCGGGGGTGGCGGCCCTGCAGGTTGCCCGAGTAGGCGACCGTGGTGCGGCCGGTGGCCAGCACCTCCCGCGCGTGCACGTGCCCCAGGGCGACGTACTCGTAGCCCAGCGCGGTCAGGTCGTCGACCGAGCAGGGCGCGTACCGCTCGTGCTCGCCGCCGCTGCGGCTGCCGTCGACGGTGGCGTGCAGGAGGCCGACGTTGACCACGCCCGGCACCTCGCGGGGGTAGCCCGCGGCCAGGTTCGACGACACCGCCCGGGTGCGGTAGCCCTGCCCGTGCACGGCCAGCCCCAGGTGCTCCTCCACGACCGTCCCGGGGGAGTCCACCCCGAACCGGTGCACGTTGGGCGGCAGGGTGAGGGAGTGGGTGATCTGGCTCTCCGCGTCGTGGTTGCCCGACACGACGAAGACCTTGATCCCGGAGTCGGCCAGCCGCTGCACCTGCCGGGTGAAGAACCGGCCGGTGGCGTAGTCGTGCCACGTCCCGTCGTACAGGTCGCCCGCCAGCAGCAGGGCGTCGGCGCGCTCGTCCTCGCACAGGCCGACCAGGGCCTCGAGCGCGCCGCGGGTGGCCGCGCGCAGGGTGTCGGCGACGGCGTCGTCCCCCAGCCGCCGCAGCCCGCGCAGCGGGGAGTCCAGGTGCACGTCGGCGGCGTGGACCACGCGCACCGCTCCGGGGAGCCGTCCGGTCACCGGGTGTCGCCTGCGTCGAACGTCACGTGGCGATCCTACGGCGGGGCGGCGACGGGGCCGGTCAGCGCGGCAGGGCGCTCGCGCGCCAGGAACCCCTCCCCGGCGCCGGGGGCAGACCCAGCACGTGACGGCGGTCGGCCCACCGCGAGCGCGGGGCCGGGGCGGCCTCCACCGTCGCGGGCCGGCGCAGCCGGGAGGTCAGGACGACCGTCAGGGCCGCGAGCTCCTCCGGTCCGGGGTTGCCGCGCTCGATGCGCAGCGTCCCCAGCAGTTCGGCGACGTCCACCGGCTCCTCCCTGTTCACAGCGGGATGTTCCCGTGCTTCTTGGCCGGCAGGGTCGCCCGCTTGCTGGCCAGCGCGCGCAGCGCCCGGACGACCTGCACGCGGGTCTCGCTCGGGGCGACGACCGCGTCGACGAAACCCCGCTCGGCCGCGACGTACGGGTTCGCCAGCTGCAGCTCGTAGTCGTCGACGAGCTCGCGGCGCTTGGCGTCGACGTCCTCGCCGGCCTCCGCGGTCTCCTTCAGGACGTTGCGCTGCAGGATGTTCACCGCACCCTGGGCGCCCATGACCGCGATCTGCGCGCTCGGCCACGCCAGGCACACGTCGGCGCCCATCTCCTTGGACCCCATGACGATGTACGCCCCGCCGTACGCCTTGCGGGTGATGACGGTGATGAGCGGCACGGTCGCCTCGGCGTAGGCGTACAGCAGCTTCGCGCCGCGGCGGATGATGCCGTTCCACTCCTGGTCGGTGCCGGGCAGGAACCCCGGCACGTCGACGAACGTCAGGACCGGGACGTTGAACGCGTCGCACAGCCGCACGAACCGCGCCGCCTTCTCCGAGGCGTCGATGTCCAGGGTCCCGGCCAGCTGCTGCGGCTGGTTCGCGACGATCCCCACCGGCCGGCCCTCGACCCGCGCGAAACCCGTCAGGACGTTCGGCGCGAACAACTCGTGGACCTGCAGGAACTCCTCGTCGTCCACGACGGCGGCGATGACGGCCGTCATGTCGTACGGCTGGTTCGGGGAGTCCGGGACGATGGAGTCCAGCACCAGGTCGTCCTCGTCGACGACGAGGTCGCGCGCGTGCTCCGGAGGCAGCAGCGGCGGCTCGGACAGGTTGTTCGAGGGCAGGTAGGACAGCAGTTCGCGCACGTACGCGATCGCGTCGTCCTCGGTGTCGGCCAGGTGGTGGGCGACGCCGGAGCGGGTGGCGTGCGTGCGCCCGCCCCCCAGCTCCTCGAACCCGACGTCCTCACCGGTCACGGTGCGGATGACGTCCGGGCCCGTCACGAACATGTGCGACGTCTCGTCGGCCATGACGGTGATGTCGGTCAGCGCGGGGGAGTACACCGCGCCCCCGGCCGAGGGGCCGAGGATGAGCGAGACCTGCGGGACGACGCCCGAGGCGTGGACGTTGCGGCGGAAGATCCGCGCGTACTGCACGAGGGAGGCGACGCCCTCCTGGATGCGGGCCCCGCCGCCGTCGTTGATGCCGACCACCGGGCAGCCGGTGCGGGCGGCGAAGTCCTGCAGCTCGACGATCTTCGCGCCGTGCTCCTCGCCCAGGGACCCGCCGAAGGCGGTGAAGTCCTGCGCGTACACGCACACCGGACGGCCGTCGACCGTCGCGTAGCCGGTGACGACCCCGTCGCCGTCGACGTGCTTGGCGGCCATCCCGAAGGCCGTCGCGCGGCTGCGGACCAGGCCGCCGCGCTCGACGAACGACCCCTCGTCGACCAGCGCCGCGATGCGCTCGCGGGCGGTCTTCTTGCCGCGCGGGTGCTGCTTGGCGGCCGCGCGCTCGTCGGCGGCGCGGACCGCGGCGTCGGTGCGGGCGTGCAGTCCCGCGAGCTGACCGGCCGTGGTCCGCGGATCGAGCTGCGCTGGGGTCTCGAGACTGCTCACGGAGCCGCAGCGTACGTGACAAGACGGACCCCGCGGTGAAGGCTGGGGGTGGCGCGGGCGGTAGCTTGACGTCGAGAGACAGCCCAGTGAGTCGGAGGAGACAGCACAGTGGCCAAGATCAAGGTCCAGGGTCCGGTCGTCGAGCTCGACGGCGACGAGATGACCAGGATCATCTGGCAGTTCATCAAGGACCGCCTGATCCACCCCTACCTCGATGTCGACCTGGAGTACTACGACCTCGGCGTCGAGCACCGCGACGCCACCGACGACCAGGTGACGATCGACGCCGCGCACGCCATCCAGAGGGCCGGTGTGGGCGTCAAGTGCGCCACCATCACCCCCGACGAGGCGCGCGTCGAGGAGTTCGGCCTGAAGAAGATGTGGCGGTCCCCGAACGGGACGATCCGCAACATCCTCGGCGGCGTGATCTTCCGCGAGCCGATCATCATCTCCAACATCCCGCGCCTGGTGCCGGGCTGGACCAAGCCGATCATCGTCGGCCGCCACGCCTTCGGCGACCAGTACCGCGCCACCGACTTCAAGTTCCCCGGCGAGGGCACCCTGACGGTGACCTTCACGCCCAAGGACGGCGGGGAGCCCATCGAGCACGAGGTCTTCCAGGCCCCCGGCGCCGGCGTCTCGCTGTCGATGTACAACCTCGACAGCTCCATCGTCGACTTCGCCCGCGCGTCGCTGAACTACGGCCTGGCCCGCAAGTACCCGGTGTACCTGTCCACGAAGAACACGATCCTGAAGGCCTACGACGGCCGCTTCAAGGACATCTTCGAGGAGGTCTTCCAGACCGAGTTCAAGGACAAGTTCGCCGAGGCCGGGATCACCTACGAGCACCGCCTCATCGACGACATGGTCGCCGCGTCCCTGAAGTGGGAGGGCGGGTACGTCTGGGCCTGCAAGAACTACGACGGCGACGTGCAGTCCGACACCGTCGCGCAGGGCTTCGGCTCCCTCGGCCTCATGACCTCCGTGCTGTCCACCCCGGACGGCTCGGTCGTCGAGGCCGAGGCCGCGCACGGCACCGTGACCCGCCACTACCGCCAGCACCAGCAGGGCAAGCCGACGTCGACGAACCCGATCGCGTCGATCTACGCCTGGACCCGGGGCCTGGCGCACCGCGGCAAGCTGGACTCCACCCCCGAGCTCATCGGTTTCTCCGAGACCCTCGAGGACGTCGTCATCAAGACCGTCGAGAGCGGCAAGATGACCAAGGACCTCGCCCTGCTCGTCGGCCCGGAGCAGGCGTGGCAGACGACCGAGGAGTTCCTCGGCTCGCTCGACGAGAACCTCGCCGCGCGCCTGGCCTGAACCCGCGCGACGAACCACCCCGACGGCCCCGCACCCACCGGTGCGGGGCCGTCGGCCGTGCGGGGGGCCTACAGGGTCGTCGCCGCGAACGTGTCGCACCGCGCGGGGTCACCCGTCCGCAGCCCCGTCGTGAACCAGCGCTGCCGCTGCTCGGACGAGCCGTGCGAGAACGCGTCCTCGTCCACCGGCCCGCCGCCCAGCTCGGTCTGGATGAAGTCGTCGCCGATGCGGCCGGCCGCGTCCAGCGCCCGCGCCACGTCGTCCTGCGTGAGCTCCTCGATGAGCGGGGCACCGGAGTCGTCCGGCACGGTCGTGGCGTGGTTGGCCCACGCCCCGGCGTAGCAGTCGGCCTGCAGCTCCAGCCGCACGCTGCCGCTGTCCGGGCCCGTGACCCCGGCCTGGACCCGGCCGGTGGTCCCCAGCAGGTGCTGCACGTGGTGGCCGTACTCGTGGGCGATGACGTACGCGTCGACGAACGTGCCGCCCTGCGCGCCGAACCTCGTCCGCAGCTCCTCGAAGAACGACAGGTCCAGGTACACCAGCTGGTCGGCGGGGCAGTAGAACGGCCCCGTCCCCGACGACGCCGCGCCGCACCCGGTCTGCGTGGACCCGGCGAAGAAGACGGTGCTGGTGGGCGCGTAGCGGTTCCCCAGGACCCCGCCCCAGTAGTCCTGGATCGACTCCACGTCGGCCACGACCGCGCACTCGGCGCGCGCGTTGGCGTCGGCCCCGGTGCGGCAGGACGCGGCCAGCTGGCCGTCGTCGACGGTCTGCCCGGCCCCGAGCTGGTCCAGCGCGGGCCCGAACTGCTGCGAGGAGGGCCCGCCGCCGCCGAGCACCTGGAACAGGACCAGCACGAGGATCCCCACGATCCCCAGCCCGCCGCCGCCCAGCGCGACGGCGCGGCCCCCGCCGCCGCGGCGGTCCTGCACCCCGCCGGTGTCCAGGCTCGCGTCGTCCCGGTACCTCATGCCTTCCCCACCCGCTGTCCTCGTCCGTCACGGTCCGTCCGCCCCAGCGTGGGGCCGGACGGGTCGGTCCGCTCCCCGGGGGCGGCGCGGGGCCGGGCACACTGGGGCGTCGCACCCCGAGCACCCCAGGGAGGTCCACCGTGCCCCGCCGCCGTCTGCCGTTGCCGTCGATGGGACGACGGGGCATGGTCCCCTCCCGCAACCTCGCCCGGGACGGCGCGATCCCCTCGGCGCCGATGGCCCGCGGCAGCAGCCTCGTCGACTCCGGCGTCTACGAGAACGGGCACCGCGTCGTCTCGCCCGGTGACCTCGTGAGCACCGTGCGGGCGCTGCGCGAGGGCGAGGGGCGCGTGGCGTGGATGGGGCTGTACCGGCCGGCGGAGGAGGAGCTGAACGCGCTGGCCGCCGAGTTCGGGCTGCACGAGCTGGCCGTCGAGGACGCCGTCGTGGCCCACCAGCGCCCCAAGCTCGAGCGGTACGGCTCGACGTTGTTCGTCGTGCTGCGCGCGGCCCGCTACGACGACGAGGCCGAGGAGGTCGAGTTCGGCGAGCTGCACCTGTTCATCGGCCGCGACTTCCTGCTGACCGTCCGGCACGCCGAGTCGCCCGACCTGGCGCAGGTCCGCAAGCGCCTGGAGGCCGACCCCGAACTGCTGGGCCTGGGGACCGAGGCGATCCTCTACGCCATCCTCGACGCGGTGGTCGACGGGTACGGGCCGGTCCTGCGGGGCCTGGAGAACGACATCGACGAGATCGAGACCCAGGTGTTCACCGGGGACCCCGCGGTCTCCCGGCGCATCTACGAGCTGTCGCAGGAGGTCGGCGACTTCCAGCGGGCGGTGACCCCGCTGACCGCGATCCTCACCGGCCTCACCGGGGGCTTCGAGAAGTACCGGGTGGACGAGGAGCTCCAGCGGTACCTGCGCGACGTCGCCGACCACGTCACCGTCGCGATCGAGCGGATCGAGAACTACCGCAACCAGTTGCGCGACATCCTCACCGTCAACGCGACCCTGGTGGGGCAGCGGCAGAACGAGGAGATGCGCGCGCTGACGGAGGCCAGCTTCGCCCAGAGCGAGGAGGTCAAGAAGATCTCCTCGTGGGCGGCGATCCTGTTCGCCCCCAGCCTGGTCGGCGGGATCTACGGGATGAACTTCACGCACATGCCGGAACTGGACTGGACCTTCGGGTACCCGCTGGCGCTGCTGCTGATGCTCGGGCTGAGCATCGCGCTGTTCGTCATCTTCAAGCGCCGCGGGTGGCTGTGAGGCCGGACCGTCCGTAGCGTGCGGGGATGAGCAGCTTCGCCGCCCGCGTCGTCGACACCGCCATCGGCTGGTACCAGCGGTCGATCTCCCCGCGCAAGGGGTACTCCTGCGCCCACCGCGTCGCCCACGGCGGGGACTCCTGCTCGGAGGCCGTGCGCGAGCAGGTCGCGCGCCTGGGCGTGGTGCGCGCCGTCCCGGCCGGGGCGCTGCGCTTCCTCGCCTGCTACCGCGCCGTCGCGCTGCTGCTGCCGGCGCAGACCAGCGGGGTCTGCTGCATCGGCCCCGTCCCGATCCCCTTCCGCTTCGGCGGCCGCCGCCCCTGACCGCGCGGCCGGGGCGGGGGCCGGCTCAGCGGAAGACGACGGTCCGGTTCCCGTCGAGCAGGACCCGCTGCTCGGCGTGCCAGCGCACCGCCCGCGCCAGCGTCCGCGCCTCCACGTCCTGACCGATCCGCACCAGCTCGGCCGGCGTCGCGCGGTGGTCCACGCGCTCGATCTCCTGCTCGATGATCGGGCCCTCGTCGAGGTCGGCCGTCACGTAGTGCGCCGTCGCCCCGATGATCTTCACGCCCCGCGCGTGCGCCTGGTGGTACGGGCGGGCGCCCTTGAAGCTCGGCAGGAACGAGTGGTGGATGTTGATCGCACGCCCGGACAGGCTGCGGCACAAGTCGTCCGACAGGATCTGCATGTACCGGGCCAGCACCACCAGCTCCGCGCCGTGCTCCTCGACCAGCTCCAGCAGCCGGGCCTCCCCGGCGGCCTTCGACGCCGCGTCGCCCGTCACGACCGGCACGTGGACGAACGGGACGCCGTAGAACTCCGCCAGCGGCCGCAGGTCGGTGTGGTTCGACACGACCGCGCGGACGTCCACCGGCAGGTGGCCCGCGCGGTGCCGGAACAGCAGGTCGTTCAGGCAGTGCCCCTGCTTGGAGCACATCACCAGCGTCGGCAGCGGATCGTCGGCCGCCGACAGCTTCCAGTCCAGGTCGAAGCGCTGGGCGACGACCTCCAGGTTCGCCCGCAGCGCCTCCTCGCTCGCCGTGGCGTCGAAGGCGACCCGCATGGTGAACAGCCCCGAGTCCGGGTCCCCGTACTGCTGGCTCTCGGTGATGTTCGCGTCGAGGGCGACGAGGGCACCGGTCACCGCGTGGACGATGCCGGGACGGTCGGGGCAGGACAGGGTCAGGACCCTCGGGCGCGTGCTCACGACGGCAAGCCTAGGCTGGCGGGGTGTCGGAACCAGAAGCGGTGGGGCTCGCCGTGCGGGGCGGGGCCACCGTCTTCTCCGGGGAGAAGTCCACCCTCGTCCAGACCGGGCCGCGCCCGCTCGTCCCCGGCGGGTCCGGGATCGAGCAGCTGCGCCGCACCACCGCCGCCCTCGACGGCGCGCCCCGCGGCCTCATCGCCGCCGGCGCGGTGCCCTTCGACCTGACCCGGCCCGGCGCCCTGCGCCTGGGGACCGGCGAGATCAGCCCCGGCCCCCTGCCGCTGCCCCTGGTCGGCAGCCGCGGGCAGGTCACCGTCGCCCGCAGCCGGCCCGTCCCGGCCCCCGGCGGGTACGCCGACGCCGTCCGCACGGCCCTGGCGCGCATCCGGTCGGGTGACGTCTCCAAGGTCGTCCTGGCCCGCACCCTGGAGCTGGAGGCCCTCGACGACTGGTCGGTCCCCGACCTCGTGGCCGAGCTCGTCGGCCGCAACCCCGGCGCCACCGCGCTCGCGGTCCCGGTCGACGACCCCGCCGACCCGCGGGCCCGCTGGCTCGTGGGCGCCAGCCCCGAGCTGCTGCTGCGCCGGCGCGGGCCGAGCGTCCTGCTGCGCCCGCTGGCCGGGTCCATCCCGCGCTCGCCGGAGCCGGAGGAGGACATGCGCCGCGCCGACGCGCTGATGACCTCCGACAAGGACCGGCGCGAGCACGCGTTCGTCGTCGACGCCGTCGTGGAGGCCCTGGCGCCGTTCTGCCGCACCATCACCGCCCCCGAGCCCGAGCTCGTCGCCACCCCCGCGGTCTGGCACCTGGCGACCCGGATCACCGCGCTGCTCAACGACACCGGCACCACGTCGGTCGACCTCGTCGCCGCGCTGCACCCGACCCCCGCCGTGGGCGGGTCGCCGCGGGCGGCGGCGCTGAAGGTCATCGACGAGGTCGAGGGCATGGACCGCGGCTGCTACGCCGGGGCCGTCGGCTGGCAGGACGTCCACGGGGACGGGGAGTGGGTGGTCGCCGTCCGCTGCGCGGAGGTGCGCGGGCGCACCCTGCGGATCTTCGCCGGCGCCGGGATCGTCGAGGGGTCCGACCCCGACGCCGAGGTCGCCGAGACCGCGGCCAAGATGCGGACCGTCCTGGACGCCGCGATCGCCCGGTAGGCCCCGTGGGCCCGGGAGCGCGTGGCCCGGGCGAGGTGTCCTGGGCTAACCTGGCCGGGCCGCGACTGGCGTCGAGGTGGGTCACCACCGGGGAGCGGCAACGGGACCCGTGCGCGGGTCCCGCCGTTCACGGGGTCGTCCGCCTGGGCTCCGCGTCGCCACCACCGCCCGCCGTACGAGGAGCGAACGTGACCGACGTCCAGCCCACCACCACCGGTGTGACCGACCGCCCCCTGTCCGAGGTCGACCCCGAGATCGCCGCCGTCCTGGACGCCGAGCTCGGCCGGCAGCGCGACACCCTGGAGATGATCGCCAGCGAGAACTTCGCGCCGCGGTCCGTGCTCGAGGCGCAGGGGTCGGTCCTGACCAACAAGTACGCCGAGGGGTACCCCGGCAAGCGCTACTACGGCGGCTGCGAGCACGTCGACGTGGCCGAGGAGCTGGCGCGCACCCGCGTCAAGGAGCTGTTCGGCGCCGAGCACGCCAACGTCCAGCCGCACTCCGGCGCCACCGCCAACGCGGCCGCCATGCACGCCCTCATCCGCGGCGGCGACGGCATCCTCGGCCTGGAGCTGGCCCACGGCGGGCACCTCACGCACGGCATGAAGATCAACTTCTCCGGGCGCATGTACGACGTCTCCGCCTACGGCGTGGACCCGCAGACCTTCCGCATCGACATGGACGTCGTGCGCGCCACCGCGCTCGAGGCCCGCCCGAAGTTGATCATCGCCGGCTGGTCGGCGTACCCGCGCCACCTCGACTTCGCCGCGTTCCGGTCCATCGCCGACGAGGTCGGCGCGTACCTGATGGTCGACATGGCCCACTTCGCCGGCCTCGTCGCCGCCGGGCTGCACCCCAGCCCCGTCCCGTACGCCGACGTCGTGACCTCCACGGTCCACAAGACCCTGGCCGGGCCGCGCTCGGGCCTGATCCTCACGAAGAACGAGTACGCCAAGAAGATCGACTCCGCGGTGTTCCCGGGCCAGCAGGGCGGCCCGCTCATGCACGTGATCGCCGCCAAGGCCGTGGCCTTCAAGGTCGCCGGCTCGCCCGAGTTCGCCGAGCGCCAGCAGCGCGTCCTGGAGGGCGCGAAGATCATCGCCGAGCGCCTCACCGCGTCCGACGCCGTGGAGGCCGGGGTCTCCGTCCTCACCGGCGGCACCGACGTCCACCTCGTGCTCGTCGACCTGCGCAACTCCGCGCTCGACGGCCAGCAGGCCGAGGACCGCCTCCACGAGGTCGGCATCACCGTCAACCGCAACGCCGTCCCGTTCGACCCGCGGCCCCCGATGGTCACCTCCGGCCTGCGCATCGGCACCCCGGCGCTGGCCACCCGCGGGTTCGGCGCCGCCGAGTTCACCGAGGTCGCCGACGTCATCGCGCAGGCCCTCAAGCCGGACTTCGACGCCGACGCGCTGCGCGCCCGCGTCGCCAAGCTCACGGCCGAGTTCCCGCTGTACCCCTCGAACCAGGGCGTCCTGTGAGCGCGGTCGTCCTCGACGGCAAGGCGGCCGCGGCCGCCGTCAAGGCCGACCTCGCCGGACGCGTCGCGACGCTGCGCGAGCACGGCGTCGTCCCCGGGCTGGGCACCGTCCTCGTCGGGGACGACCCGGGGTCGGCCAGCTACGTGCGCGGCAAGCACCGCGACTGCGCCGAGGTGGGGATCGCCTCGATCCAGGTCGAGCTGCCCGCGAACGCGACGCAGGGCGAGATCGAGTCCGAGATCGCGCAGCTGAACGCGAACCCCGACTGCACGGGGTTCATCGTCCAGCTGCCGCTGCCGGCCGGGATCGACGCCAACCGCGTCCTGGAGATGGTGGACCCGGACAAGGACGCCGACGGGCTGCACCCGACGAACCTGGGCCGGCTCGTCCTGCGCGTGCGCGAGGAGATCACCTCCCCGTTGCCGTGCACCCCGCGCGGGGTCATCGACCTGCTGCTGCGCCACGACGTGCCCCTCGACGGGGCCGAGGTCGTCGTCGTGGGCCGCGGCGTCACGGTGGGGCGGCCCATCGGGCTGCTGCTGACCCGCCGCCACCCCAACGCCACGGTCACCCTGTGCCACACCGGGACCCGCGACCTGGACGCGCACCTCAAGCGGGCCGACGTCATCGTCGCCGCCGCCGGGGTGCCGGGCCTGGTCACCCGGGAGAACGTCAAGCCGGGTGCCGCGGTGCTCGACGTCGGCGTCTCGCGCGTCGTGGACCCCGCGACGGGGAAGGCGAAGCTGACCGGTGACGTCGCCCTCGACGTCGCCGAGGTCGCCGGGTTCGTGGCGCCCAACCCCGGCGGGGTCGGCCCGATGACCCGCGCGCTGCTGCTGACGAACGTCGTCGAGTCGGCCGAACGGGCCGCCGGCCTGCGCTGACCCGGATCGCTGCCCGGCCCCGTCGGCGGGGTCGGGTAGCGTCCCGCGGGTGCCTGGGAAGAAGAAGCAACTGGTCGTCGCCACGGTCAACGTGAACGGCGTCCGCGCCGCCGTCCGCCGCGGGATGCCGGCCTGGCTGGAGCAGCGCGACCCCGACGTCCTGCTGCTGCAGGAGGTCCGCGCCCCCGACGCCGAGCTGCGCAAGGCGCTGCCGGGGTACCCGCACGTCGCCCACACCGAGGCCGCCGCCAAGGGCCGCGCCGGCGTCGCGGTCGCGGCGCGCCGGGAGTTCACCGCCGTCCGCATCGGGTTCGCCCACGACCCCCACTTCGAGACCTCCGGCCGCTGGGTCGAGGTCGACGTCGACACCGCGGTCGGGCCGATGACGTTCGTCAGCGTCTACGTGCACTCCGGCGAGGTCGGCAGCCCGCAGCAGGACGACAAGCACCGGTTCCTCGACGCCATGGACGTCCGGCTCGCCGAGCTCGGCGAGGTCGCCCGCGAGACCGGCCGGGAGGCGCTCGTCGCCGGGGACCTCAACGTCGGCCACACCGAGCGCGACATCAAGAACTGGAAGGGGAACCGCGGCAAGGCCGGGTTCCTCGAGGACGAGCGCGCCCACTTCGACCACTGGTTCGACGAGCTCGGCTGGGTCGACACCCAGCGGGAGGTCGCCGGCGACGTCGACGGCCCGTACGCGTGGTGGAGCTGGCGCGGCCAGGCGTTCGACAACGACAGCGGCTGGCGGATCGACTACCAGCTCGTCACCCCGGGCCTGGGCGAGCGGCTGCGCACCGTCGAGACCGACCGCGCGGCCAGCTACGCCGAGCGGTTCTCCGACCACGCCCCCGTGGTGGCGGTCTACGGCGCCTGACGGTCGCCGGGCCCCCGCAGCTCCTCCAGCGCCGGGAAGATCGCCTCCGACCACGTCGGGAACGCCCGCACGTGGTGGTGCAGCAGGTCCACGTCCAGGCCCGCGCGCACCGCCAGCGCCAGCTCGGCGCCCCAGGAGTCGGCGTCCGGGCCGACGCAGGCCGCCCCCACCAGCACCCCGGACCCGTCGGCGAACAGCTCCACCGCCCCGGTCACCCCGCTGCGCCGGGACAGCTCGACCAGGGTCGCCCGTTCCACCTGCGCCACGTCGAACCGCGCCGACCGCGCGCCGCCGGTGGCGCCGACGCAGAACACCGTCGGGTCGGTGTAGACGGCCCGCGGGACCGCGCGGTAGTCCGCGTCCCGCCCCCGGCCGAGGAGTTCACCGACCACCGTGCGGGCCTGGTGGTTCGCGGTGTGCGTGTAGTCGGAGACGCCCGTGACGTCACCGACGGCGAACAACCCCGGCACCGGCCCGTCGTCACCGACGACGCGGCAGCGGGCGTCGGTGCGCAGCGCCCCGGCGTCGGTGAGCCAGTCGTCGGCGAAGCCGAACCCGCCGGTCACGGGGGAACGGCCGGTCGCCAGCAGCAGCCGGTCGAACGGCAGCTGCGCCCCGGACTCCAGCCGCAACGCCCCGCCGCTCACCCCACCGCTCACCCCACCGCTCACCGACGCCGCGGGGTCGCCGGTGCGCACGTCGACGCCGTCGGCGGCCAGCGCCGCGGCGAGCACGTCCCCCACCCACGCGGGCTCCTTCGACAGCAGGTGCGGCCCGCGCTGCACCAGCGCCACCTCGCTGCCCAGCCCCCGGTAGGCCTGGGCGAGCTCGACCGCGACCGGCCCGCCGCCGAGGACGACGAGCCGGCCCGGCAGGTCGTCGGCGGCCAGCGCCTCCTCGGAGGTCCACGTCAGCCCGCCGGCCGCGGCGTCGTCCAGCCCCGGCAGCGGTGGCCGCACGGGGGAGCTGCCGGTGCCCACGACGACCGCCGCCGCCTCCACCACCCGCCCGCCCACCTCGACGCGGCCCGGGCCGATGCGCGTCGCCGCCCCCCGCACCACCTCCACCCCGTCGGCGGCGAGCTCGGCGGCGGCCGCTGAGTCGTCGCGGTGGGAGGCGGCCTCGTCCCGCACCGCGCGGGCCGCGACCCACGACAACCCCGACCGCGCCGACAGCAGCAGCGACTTCGCCGGCACGCAGGCCAGGTAGGGGCAGTACCCGCCGACGTGCCCCCGTTCCACGAGGACCACGCGGCGCCCGGCGCGCGCCAGCTCCTGGGCGACCATCTTCCCGCCGGACCCGGACCCCACGACGCACACGTCCACCGCGGTGGTCCTGGAAGTGGTCACGACGTGATGGTTCCCGAAGGATTGACCGCTCGCGCGTCGAAGGGGGGATCCAGGGAGCACCTGTGAGTGCTCTGATGGTCGGGTGGATGAACCAGCGGCACTGGAGTGCCTGGACGTGGGGAAGCGGTTCGGCGCGGTGCAGGCCCTCGACGGGCTGACGATGACCCTGGACGCCCCGGCGACCGGGTTGCTCGGGGCGAACGGGGCGGGCAAGTCGACGCTGCTGCGCACGGCCCTGGGGCTCACGAACCCCGACCGCGGGACGGTGCGGCTGCTCGGCCTCGACAGCGTCCGCGACCGGTCGCAGCTGCGGCGCCGGGTCGGTTTCATGCCCGAGCACCCGTGCCTGCCGGCGGACATGTCCGCGCAGGACGTGTGCGTGTCGCTGGCCCGGCTGCGCGGGCTGGGCCGCCGGGACGCGGTGCGCCGCACGAGCGAGGTGCTGTTCGCGGTGGGTCTGGAGGAGGAACGCCGCCGCCCCGTGGGCACGTACTCCCTGGGCATGCAGCAGCGCACGAAACTCGCCCAGGCCCTCGTGCACGGACCCGACCTGGTCCTGCTCGACGAACCCACCTCGGGGCTGGACCCGGCCGGCCGGGAGGAGATGCTGGCCATCGTGCGGAGGTTGTCGACCGAGCTCGGCATCCGCGTCATCGCCAGTTCCCACGTGCTGGACGACATCGAGCGCACCTGCGACGAGGTCGTCGTGCTGCGGAAGGGAACGCTTGCGGCGCAACGGGGTGTGGTCGTCGGCCACGACCCCTCGGGGCCGGTGGAACTGCGGGTCTCCGGCGACGTCGGCGGGTTCGCCGCGGCGCTGGAACCCCGGCTGGCGCCCCTGGGGGTCCAGGTGGGGCCCACCGGCGCCGGGGACATCGGGCTCAGCGCGAGCCCCGACGCGGCCCTGGACGTCGTGCGGGACCTGGCCGCCGAGCGCGGGGTGGGGATCGAGCGCCTCGTCCCGGCGGCCCGCGGCCTGGAGGACGTCGTGGTCGACGCGATGGCGGGCGGTGCCCGGTGAGCGAACCGGCGGCCGCGCCCCGCGCGGTGCTGCACGACATCCGCTACTCCCGGTTCTCCGGCGCCCTGCGCCCGCGCCGGTCGGCCGTGGCGAGTTTCGTCGCCAGCGGGGTGCGCCGGCCGCTGGGGTTGCGGCGCAGCGCCAGCGCGAAGATCTGGCCGTTCCTGCTGCTGGCCGCGGCCTACCTGCCGGCGCTGGCGGTGGTCGCCGTCCCGCTGCTGGTGCCCGCGGTGGACGTGCAGCCGACGGACCTCATCTCGTACTCGACGCTGCTGGCGACGAACTCCGTCGTCCTGCTGGCGTTCGTCGCGACGTCGATCCCCTCGATGCTGACCCGCGACCGGCGCGACCGGGTGCTGTCGCTGTACTTCGCCACGGCGCTGTCGTGGTTCGAGTACGTCGCGGGGGTGTTCCTGGCGGCGGTCTCGCTGCTGGCGATCATCGTGCTGGGGCCGCTGCTGGTGCTGTTCGTCGGGTCGATCGCGACGGCCGACGCCCCGGCCACCTGGTTCGGCGACCACGTCGGGGACCTGCCGCGCATCCTCGGCGCGGCCGCGGTCGTGGTGCTGTTCCACGCGAGCCTGGGGCTGGCGGTCGGGTCGCTGACCGCCAAGCGGGTGTTCGCCGTGGGCGGCTACCTCGCGGTCGTCCTGGTCGGGCCGGCGCTGACGGGGGCGGTCTCGGTGGTGTCGGGGGAGGACTGGCCGCTGGCGCTGGACCCGGCCAGCGGCCCGGTGCGGCTGGCGGCGGCGTTCGTCGGGGAGGACCTGACGGCGCCGGGCGCCCTGGCGTGGGGCGTGTGGGCGGTCGTCGTGGTCGGTGGGCTCACGGTCCTGTGCAGCCGGTACGGGAAGGGGAACGACGCGTGAGCACCATCGAGTTCACCGGCGTCAGCAAGTGGTTCGCGGACACCGTCGCCCTGTCCGACGTCACCGTCGGCATCGACGCGGGCGTCACGGGGCTGCTGGGGCACAACGGCGCGGGCAAGTCGACGGCGCTGCAGCTGCTGGCCGGGGCGACCAGCCCCAGCCAGGGGACCGTCCGGGTCCTGGGCCTGGACCCGCACGCCGACCCGGCCGTGAACCGCGGCCTGGGGATCGTCGCCGACGGCGAGGCCACCTGGGCGCACGCGAGCGCCCGGGCGCAGGTCGAGTTCCTGGCCCGGCAGCGCGGGGTCGCGCAGTACCGCCGGGCGGCGCAGGCCGTGCTGGAGCGGGTGGGCCTGACCGAGGCGGCCGACCGCCGGGTGGGGGGTTTCTCCAAGGGGATGCGGCAGCGGGTGAAGCTGGCGCAGGCCCTGGTCCACGACCCGCAGGTGCTGCTGCTCGACGAGCCGCTGAACGGCCTGGACCCCGCCCAGCGCCGCGCCGACGTGGACCTGCTGGCCGCGCTGGGGCGGGAGGGCCGCACGGTCGTGGTGAGCTCGCACGTGCTGTCGGAGGTCGAGCGGATGGCCTCGCGGGTGCTGGTGGTCGTCAACGGCCGGCTGGTGGCCGAGGGGGAACCGGCGGGGATCCGGGAACTGCTGGTGGACCGGCCGCGCACGGTGCGGCTGGAGGGGGAGCGGGTGCTGGAACTGGCCGGGACGTTGCTGGCGGAGGGGCTGGTGGAGTCGGTGCGGCGCGAGGGCGCGGGCCGGCCGGGGGTGCTGGTGGAGGCTCCGCGGGCCGTGGCGCTGGCCGAGGCGGTGCCGCGGCTGGCCCGCGAGCGCGGGGCGACGCTGCGGCGCGTCGAGGGGATCGGTGAGGACCTGGAGAGCGTGTTCGCCCACCTGGTCCGCGCGGCGAGGGGAGCGGGGCGATGAGCACCACGCTGTACGGGTTCTCGCTGCGCGGGATCCTCCTGCGCGGCCGGACGGCGGGTTTCGCGGTCCTGCCGCTGGTGGTGGCGGTGGTGGTGTTCGTCGTCATCGGCATCACCAGCGTCCCGAACCGCTACGGCGTGCAGAACACGTTCACGGGGAACCTGCTGACGGGTCTGGTCGTGCCGATCGTGGCGCTCGTCCTGGCCATCGGCGCGTTCGGGGACGAGCGGGACGCGCGGACGCTGCCGCTGCTGCGGGCGATCGCCCGCCCGCGCTGGCACACCGTCGTGGCCCGGTTCGCGGCGGCGTGGACGGCGACGGTGGTGGTGACGCTGCCGGCGGTCGTGGCCTGCGCGGTGCTGGGGATCTCGGTGAACCAGCCCGCGGGGCGGGTCGTGGGCGGGGTCGTGCTGGCGACGGTGCTGACGTCGGGGGCGTACTGCGCGCTGTTCGTGCTGCTGTCGCTGCTGACCCGCCGCGGGCTGCTGGCGGGGCTGGCGTACGTGGTGCTGTGGGAGACGTTCCTGGCCGGGCTGGCCCCGGCGCTGCGGGGGTTGTCGATCGGGTCGTACGGGCGCCGGGTGGCGTCCCTGGCGATCCCCGGTGACGTCCCGCTGGGGACGGTGTCGTCGCTGGGGGTGACCGGGGCGTCGCTGGTGCTGGTGGGGGTGACCGTCGTCGGGGTGGTGCTGTCGGCGCTGCGGTTGCAGCGCATGGACGTCTGACCCACCCGCCCCCGACCCGCCGGCGTCCGTCGGGGGGCCGGGGATCCGGGGGTCCGGCTCGTGGTCCGGAGGGGTCAGAGGTCGCGGGCGGCGCCCTCCGACGGCAGGGCCGCGAGGAACCTCGGGGCGGTCAGCCCCTGGTCGGCGTACGCCGCGTCGACGGCCTCGGCGACCGCCCGCACCCGGTCGGCGTGGACCAGCGCGATCGCCGACCCGCCGAAACCCCCGCCGGTCATCCGGGCCCCGAGGGCGCCGTGCGCGCGGGCGACGTCGACGGTGAGGTCCAGTTCCCGGCAGGACACCTCGTAGTCGTCGCGCAGGGAGTCGTGCGAGGCGTTCAGCAGGTCGCCGATCCCGTCGGCCCGGCCCTCGCGCAGGAGGGCGGCGGTGCGGGCGACCCGGTCGATCTCGGTGACGGCGTGCCGCACCCGGCGGCGCAGCACCTCCCCGTCGGGTTCGGCGCCGACGCGCTCCAGCGCGGCGTCGAGACCGGCGACGTCGACGCGGCGCAGGTTCGGCACGCCGAGCAGTTCCGCGGCCCGCTCCACGTCGGCGCGGCGGCGGCCGTACTCGCCCCCGGCGTGGGAGTGCCCGGCGCGGGTGTCGACGACCAGCAGCGCCAGCCCGGCCCCGGCGAGGTCGAGCGCGACCTGGGAGACGGAGTCGTCGTCGGTGTCGAGCAGGATCGCCCCGCCGGCGTGGCAGCGCAGCGACGCGGCCTGGTCCATGCCGCCGGTGTTCGCGCCCGCGACGACGTTCTCGGCGAGCTGGCAGGCGCTCGCCAGCCCGGCGCGGCCGGTGTCGTCCAGCGGCGCCTCGACGAGTTCGGCGAGGGCGACCGCGACGGCGCACTCCAGGGCCGCCGAGGACGACAGCCCCGAGCCGTAGGGGACGTGGCCGTCGACGAGGGCGTCGAACCCGCCGGTCAGGGCGAGGCCCTCGAACCCCTTGCGCTGCATCGCCCACGGGACACCGGCGACGTAGGCGGCCCAGCCGGCCGGGGAACCGGGGCCGACCTCGTCGAGCGCGACGACGACCTCGCCGGTCTCCTGCCGCGACCGGACCCGCACGACCCCGTCGGTCCGCGGCCGCAGCGCGACGAAGGTGCGGTGCGGCAGCGCCAGCGGCAGGCACAGCCCACCGGTGTAGTCGACGTGCTCACCGATGAGGTTGACCCGGCCCGGGGCCGACCAGACGCCCTCGGGTTCCTCGCCGTACGCGTCGCGGAACTCCCGGGCCAGCGCGGCGGCGGTCCCGGGACGTCCCGGTGCGTCGAAGAACTCGGTCACTGCTGAGCCACCTCACGGAGTCGGGCCGCCACCTTCTCGGGCGTCGTGTCGTTGATCCAGGCCGCCATGGCCGATTCGGACCCGGCGAGGAACTTCACCTTGCCGGGGCCGCGCTGCACGCTGAACACCTGCAGGTGCAGCCGGAAGTCGTCGCGGCCCTCGCGCGCGGGCGCCTGGAACCACCCCGCGATGTAGGGCATCGGGTGCTCGTCGGGGTAGTACCGGTCGAGCCGGCCCAGCACGTCGAGGTAGGCCCGGACGAGGTCGGCGCGCTCGTCCCCGGTCAGCGCCGGCAGGTCCGGCACGTCGCGGTGCGGGGCGAGGTGCACCTCGACGGGCCAGCGCGCGGCGGCCGGGACGTAGGCGGTGAAGTGCTCGGTGGAGAACAGGACGCGCTCGCCGGAGCGCCGCTCGGCGTCCAGGACGTCGCGGAACAGGTTGCGGCCGGTGGCCTCCCGGTGCTCGGCGGCGCGGCGCAGCATGGCCCGCGTCTTCGGCGTGACGTACGGGTACCCGTAGATCTGGCCGTGCGGGTGGGGGAGGGTGACGCCGATCTCGGCGCCGCGGTTCTCGAACACGAACACCTGCTCGACGCCCTCGGCGGCGTTCAGCGCCTCGGTGCGGTCGATCCACGCCTCGAGCACGGTGCGGGCGCGGTGCGGGTGCAGCGTCGCGAACGACCCGTGGGTGTCGGAGGTGAAGCAGACGACCTCGCAGCGGCCGGCCGCGGGGCGGGTGGGCCACAGCTCCTCGCCGTCGACGAACCCGTGCTCCCCGCCGATGCGGTTGGAGAACGACGGGAACCGGTTCTCGAACGCGACGACGTCGTAGCTGGAGTCGGCGATCTCGGTGGGGAACCCGCCGGGGACGGTGGGGGCCAGCGGGTCCTGGTCCGGCGGCGGCATGAGGGTGCGGTCGTTGCGGTGGGAGGCCATCGCGATCCAGTCGCCGGTGAGCGGGTCGAACCGCACCTGCGCACCGCCGCGCAGGGTCTGGTCGGCGGGGGGCAGCGGCCGGTGGTCCACGGCGTCGCGGACGCGCTCGCCGGACAGCCACGGCTCGGTGTCGTCGAAGTGGATGAGCTCGCGGCCGTCGGCCATCCGGACGGCGGTCTTGCGGAAGGGGTGGGTCACGTGGGGTCCTCCGTGGGGTCGGCGATGACGAGTTCACCGACGTGCTCGGCCAGGGCGGCGCGGTCGGCGGGGTCGAGGGCGGCGTCGGTGACGAGCACGTCGACCGCGGACAGGGGGGCGAAGGAGGTGAGGCCCACGACGGCGTGCTTGGTGGCGTCGGCGACGACGACGACGCGGGCCGCGCAGTCCATGAGGGCGCGGTTGGTGTCGGCCTCCAGCAGGTTCGGGGTCGTCAGCCCGGCGCGGACGTCGAGGCCGTGGACGCCGAGGAACAGGACGTCGACGTGCAGGGTCGCGAGCCCGGCGCGGGCCACGGGGCCCACGAGCGCGTCGGAGGGGGTCCGCTCGCCGCCGGAGAGGATGACGGTGCGGTCGGGTTCGTGCAGGACGTCGGCGACGCGGGGGGAGTTCGTCACGACGGTCAGGTCGGGCACGGCCCGCAGCTCGGCGGCCAGGGCGGCGGTGGTCGTCCCGGCGGACAGGGCCACCGAGGCGCCGGGCCCGGCGAAGCGGGCGGCGGCGCGGGCGACGGCCCGCTTGGCGTCGGGGCGGCGGGTGGACTTGGCGGCGAAGCCGGGTTCCTCGCTGGTGCGGCCGAGGGCGGCGGCGCCGCCGTGGACGCGGGCGACCAGGCCCTGCCGGGACAGCTCGCCGATGTCGCGGCGGACGGTCATCTCGGAGACGCCGAGGCGCTCGACGAGGTCGGCGACGCGGACGCCGCCGTGGGCGCGGACGGCGTCGAGGATCACCTCCTGCCGCTGATGGGCCAGCACCCCCCGAGCATGACGCGCGAACCACCCAGGGTCAAACAGAACCGAACACGACCGCACAGACGGCTCACCGACCTGGGCGGTCCCGCCCCGACGGCGGCTGGCAGGATGGAGGGCATGTCGGCAGAGGCAACCCCCGAGGCAGCTCCCACGGTCACCCAGGTCGCCACCGCGTCGGGTCGTCCCCGCCTGCTCTCGGGCATGCAGCCCACGTCGGGGTCGCTGCACCTGGGCAACTACCTGGGCGCGCTGAAGCAGTGGGTGGCGCTGCAGGACACCCACGAGGCCCTGTACTGCGTCGTCGACCTGCACGCCCTGACCGTCGGGCCCGACCCGGCCGAGCTGCGCGAGCGCTCCCGCTGGACCGCCGCGCAGTACATCGCCGCCGGCATCGACCCCGACCGGTCCGCGCTGTTCGTCCAGAGCCACGTCCCCGCGCACGCCCAGCTCGCCTGGGTGCTGTCCTGCATCACCGGCTTCGGCGAGGCCGGGCGCATGACGCAGTTCAAGGACAAGTCCGCCAAGCAGGGCGCCGAGTCCACCACCGTCGGGCTGTTCACCTACCCCGTCCTCATGGCCGCCGACATCCTGCTCTACCAGGCCGCCGAGGTCCCCGTCGGCGAGGACCAGCGCCAGCACCTGGAGCTGACCCGCAACCTCGCCCAGCGGTTCAACTCCCGCTACGGCGCCACCTTCGTCGTCCCCGAGCCCTTCATCCCGAAGGAGACGGCGAAGATCTACGACCTGCAGGACCCCACGGCCAAGATGAGCAAGTCCTCGTCCTCGCCGGGCGGCATCGTCGACGTCATGGACGACCCGAAGGCGACGGCCAAGAAGATCCGCTCGGCCGTCACCGACACCGGCCGCGAGGTCCGGTTCGACCCCGCCGAGAAGGCCGGCGTCTCCAACCTGCTGTCCATCCACTCCGCGCTGTCGGGCCGCACGATCGCCCAGCTGGAGGCCGACTTCGCCGGCCGCGGCTACGGGGACCTGAAGAAGGAGCTCGCCGAGGTCGTCACCGACGCCCTCGGCCCCGTCCGGGCCCGCGCCACCGAGCTGATGGCCGACCCCGGCGCCCTCGACGAGCTGCTCGCCCGCGGCGCCGCGCGGGCCAACGAGATCGCCGAGCAGACGCTCGCGACGGTGTACGACCGCGTCGGGCTGGTCGGGCGCCGGTGAGCTCAGGACCGTCCGCGCAGGTCCGGACCATCGGGGTGTCCATCCCGGTGCCGGACCCGCACGCCGCCGAGCTGACCGCGTGGCGCCGCGAGTTCGGCGACCCGCTGGCCCACGCCATCCCCCCGCACATCACCCTGCTGCCGCCGTTCGAGCTGGACCTGGCCGACCTGCCCGCCGCGCGCGACCACCTCGAGGCCACCGCCGCCACCGGCGCGCCCTTCGACGTGCACCTGCGCGGCACGGCCACCTTCCGCCCCGTCTCGCCCGTCGTCTTCGTCCAGCTCGCCCGCGGCATCTCCGAGTGCGAGCTGCTCCAGGCCGCGATCCGGACCGGCCCGCTGACCGCCGAGATCAACTTCCCGTTCCACCCCCACGTCACCGTCGCCCACGACGTCGACGAGGCCGCCCTGGACCGGGCCGAGCTCGTGTTGCGGGACTGGGAGGCGACCTTCACCGTGAAGGGGTTCAGCCTCTACGAGCACGGCGCCGACGGCGTCTGGCGGCCACGGGAGGACTTCACCTTCCAGCAGTGAGGGGCTCCGAACCGGTGAGCGCGGTCGAGCAGGCCAAGAACGCGATCGGCACGGTCACGCGCAGCTTCCCCGTCCGCGTCTGGCAGCGCTACGGCGACGCGCGCGGCAACGTCCTGGCCGGCGGGATCGCCTACTTCGCGTTCTTCTCGATCTTCCCCGCGCTCGCGGTGGGGCTGACGGTGCTGGGCCTGGTGATGCGCAACACCCCCGAGGTGCGCGACGTCGTCGTCGACAACCTCATCGCCGGGGTCGACCAGTACGCGCCGGGTCTGGTGCACCGCGGGACGAAGCCGCCGGAGGCCACCGGCATCTACATCGACGAGTTCATCCAGGGGACGGCCCTCACCTGGTCCCTCGTGGTGTCCACGGTGACGTTCCTGTTCACCGGCCTGGGCTGGATGGACGGCATGCGCCAGGGCATCCGCGCCGTCTTCGGCGACGACCCCGGTGACGGCAACGTCGTCGCCGTGCGGCTGCGGGACCTGCTGGGGATGGTCGTCGTCGGGTTCGGCGTGGGCCTGTCGGTCGCCTCGGTCGTGGCCACCAACGGCGCGGGCGGCTACCTGCTGGACCTCATGGGCTTCGAGCCCTCGACCTGGTCGAAGTGGCTGCTGACCGTCCTCGGCTTCGTCGTCGCGTTCGCCATCGACACCGGGACCTTCCTGCTCGTCTTCCGGGTGCTGCCCAACGCCGACGTGCCCGTGCGGGACCTGCTGCAGGGGGCGCTGCTCGGCGGGATCGGGCTGGGTCTGCTCAAGCAGTTCGGCACGTCCTTCGCCCGCCGCAGCGCCGAGGGCAACGCCTTCCTCGGCGCCGCCGCGACGCTCGTGGTGCTGCTCGTCCTCATGAACCTCATCAGCCGGCTCATCCTGCTCGCCGCGGCGTGGGCGGCCACCCGCGCCGACGACGCCGGGACCCTGCGGCCCGACCTCATGGCCGAGGCGCGGCTGGTGACCCCGCTGGGCCCCGAGCCCGCTCCGCGGCAGGAGGCCGCCGCGCACAAGCGGTCCTTCCTGTCCGGGGTGCTGCTGGGGGCCGCGGCGACGGGGGCGGGCCTGCTGGCGCTGCTGCGCCGGAACGGCCGGCGCGGCCGTCGCTGAGGCGGGTGGGAGGATCGGGGGGTGGTCCTCTCCAAACCCGTCAGCTGGTTCCTGGTCCTCTTCGGGGTCTGGAGCTGGTTCATCTGGCCGAACTTCCTGCGCAACGTCTGGAACGACGAGCGGTCCTGGCAGGACGGCCCGCAGCCGTTCTTCCTCGTCCACCTGGTGCTCGTCGTGGTGAGCCTGGTGCTGGGGACCGCGATCGCCGTCATCGGGATCCGCGGGCTGCGAGGATGGGCCCGCCCGTCCCGCGAGAACCGCTGACCCTGGAGGAACCGTGCCGACTCCGGCCGCGCCGACGCTGGAGTCGGTCGCCCTGCGCGCCGGCGTCTCCCGGGCCACCGCCGGCCGCGTCCTGGCCGGGTACGGCCGGGTCAGCGAGGCCGCGCGGGAGGCGGTCCTGCGGGCGGCCTCGGAACTGTCCTACGTCCCGAACCAGGCGGCGCGCTCGCTGGTGACCCGCCGCAGCGGCTCGGTGGCCCTGGTCGTGGTCGAGCCGGTGGAGCGGTTCTTCGCCGACTCCTACTTCCCGCTGGTCCTCAGCGGGGCCCAGGCCGAGCTGGCCGACCGCGAGGTGCAGCTGGTCCTGGTGGTGCTGTCCACCCAGCGGGAGCGGGAACGCTTCGAGCGCTACGCCCGCAGCGGGCACGTGGACGGGGCGATCCTGGTGTCGGTGCACGGCCCGGACCCCTTGCCGCAGCACCTGCGCGACGCCGGCATCCCGGTGGTGATGTCGGGGCGCCCCTACGAGGAGTCCTCCACGGTGCCGTTCGTCTCGGCGGACAACGTGGGCGGGGCCCGCACCGCCACCCGCCACCTGCTCGAGCGCGGCTGCCGCCGGGTCGTCACCGTGACGGGGCCGATGGACATGCGGGTGGGGCAGGAGCGGCTGGAGGGCTTCCGCACCGAGCTGCGCGCGCAGCGGCACCGGTTCAGCGCCGCGATGGTCGCCGACGGCGACTTCACCGTGGACGGCGGCCGGCGCGCCACGGAGGAGCTGCTGGCGCGCCGGCCCGACCTCGACGGGGTCTTCGCCGCCAACGACCTGATGGCCGCCGGGGTGCTGCAGGCGCTGGCGGCGGCGGGCCGGGCGGTGCCGGACCGGGTGCGGGTGGTGGGTTTCGACGACGCCCCGCTGGCGGCGGCCGCGACGCCGCCGTTGACGACGGTGCGCCAGCCGGTGGTCCAGATGGGGCGCGAGCTGGCGCGGATGCTGCTGGCGCTGGTGGACGGCCGGCCCGTGAGCGGTCACGTCGTGGCCGCCACCGAACTCGTCGAACGCGCGACGTCCTGACCCGTTGACACCGGGTGGTCCTCGGGTCCACTCTTGACGCACCCCATGAGAGCGCTCTCACACTTCGCGCCCCACGCTGAGAGCGCTCTCACGGACCTGATCACCGTCGATCCGCCGTCCAGGCGAGGCCCGAGGAGTTCCCCATGCCCACCGTCCGCGCGAAGACCCTCGCCGCCCTGGCGACGACCCTCACCGGCGCCCTGCTCTTCACCACCTCCTGCAGCACCGCGCAGTCCAGCACCGGCGAGCAGTCCGGGACCGGCGGCGGGAAGAACCTCTCCGTCAGCCTGTTCGGCACCTTCGGCCTCGACGAGGCCGGGCTGTTCGACGAGTACGAGAAGCTCAACCCCGGGGTCACCATCCAGTACGAGTCGACCCAGGGCGAGAACAACTACTGGCCCGCCCTGCAGACCAAGCTGGCCTCCGGCAACGGGGCCGCCGACATCCAGGGCATCGAGGTCGGCCGCATCGCCGACGTCGTCGCCAACCAGGACGACAAGTGGGTCGACCTGTCCAAGACGGTCGCGGGGGAGCAGACCCCGAACTACCCCGAGTGGAAGTCGGCCGCGGCCACCACCGAGGACGGCAAGGTCCTGGGCATGGGCACCGACATCGGCCCCATGGGCCTGTGCTACCGCAGCGACCTGCTCCAGCAGGCCGGCCTGCCCACCGACCCCGCCCAGCTCGCCGCCCGGATGACCTCCTGGGACGACTACGTGGCCCTGGGCCGGGAGTTCAAGGCGAAGGCGCCCGCGGGCGCGGCCTGGATGGACTCCGCCGGCGGGTTCTACAACGCGATCGTCTCCACCGAGGAGGAGATCTACTACGACGAGGCCGGCGAACTGGTCTGGGACAGCAACCCCGCCGTCAAGGGCGCCTTCGACACCGCCGCCGCGGCCGCGGCCGAGGGGCTGACGGCCAAGCTGGAGCAGTTCGAGGACCCGGCCTGGGACACCGGGTTCGGCAGCGGATCGTTCGCGACCATCGCCTGCCCCGCCTGGATGGTCGGCTACATCAAGGGCAAGGCCGGCGACGCCGGCGCGGGCAAGTGGAACGTCACCTCCCTGCCCGGTGGGGCCGGCGGGAACTGGGGCGGCGCCTACCTCGGCATCCCCGCCTCCAGCAAGAACCAGGAGGAGGCCGCCAAGCTCGTCAAGTGGCTGACCGACCCCGAGCAGCAGGCCAAGGTCTTCGCGGTCGGCGGGAACTTCCCCTCCAACACGAAGGCGTTCCCGCTGGTCGCCGACGCCACCGACGAGTACTTCCAGGGCGCGCCCATCGGCCAGATCTTCTCGAAGGCCGCCGAGTCCGCCCCCACCCAGGTCCTCGGTGAGGAGGACGCCGTCGTGAAGTCCTCGCTGGTGCAGGCCCTGCTGTCCGTCGAGGTCAACGGCATCACCCCCGCCGCCGCCTGGGACAGCGCCTCCAAGGACCTCGCCAACCAGATCGGCTGACCGCGCACCGGGGTGGCCGCCGCACGGCGGCCACCCCGGCCCCGCCGAACCCGATCCGACCCGACCCGCGAGGAGACGCCGTGAGCGCTCAGAGCACGACCGCCCCACCGGTCCCGCCCCGCCCGGGCGCCCAGGCCCCCGGACCCACGCTGCGGTCGCGGCTGTTCCGGTTCGAGGCCGTGGCCGCGCCGTACGCCTACATCGCCCCCTTCTTCCTGCTGTTCCTCGCCTTCGGGCTCTTCCCGCTGGTCTACACGATGTGGATCAGCTTCCAGTCCTACGAACTGGGCTCGGACCCGGAGTGGACGGGCTGGGAGAACTACGTCTGGCTGTTCACGAACGAGAAGTTCTACAACGCCCTGGCGAACACCTTCACCCTCGGGGTGCTGTCCACCGTCCCGCAGCTCCTGCTGGCCCTCGGCCTGGCGCACCTGCTGAACTACCGGATGCGCGGGCGGAACTTCTTCCGCGTCGCGATGATGATGCCCTACGCCACCTCGGTGGCCGCCTCGACCCTCGTGTTCGCCCAGATCTTCGGGCGGGACAACGGCTTCGCGAACTGGCTGCTGTCCCTCGTCGGGCTGGACGCCCTGGACTGGCGCAACGGCGACCTCAGCGCGCAGATCGCCATCTCGATCATCGTCATCTGGCGGTGGACGGGTTACAACGCCCTCATCTACCTGGCGGGCATGCAGTCCATCCCGCAGGACCTGTACGAGGCCGCCGCCCTCGACGGCGCCAACCGCTGGCAGCAGTTCCTGCACGTCACCCTGCCCGGCCTGCGGCCCACCATCCTGTTCACCGTCGTGGTCTCCACCATCGGGGCCACCCAGTTGTTCGGCGAGCCGCTGCTGTTCGGCGGCGTCGACGGCGGTGCGCTGAACCAGTACCAGACGCTGGGGTTGTTCATGTACCAGCAGGGCTGGGCCTTCGGGGCCCTCGGCCGGGCCGCCACGATCGCCTGGGTGACGTTCCTGCTCATCATCGTCCTCGTCCTGCTGAACACCGCGCTGGCCCGGTGGCGCGACCGCGACCCCCAGGGAGCCCGCCGATGAGCACCACCACCGTCCGCGACGCCGCGCTGGCCGCCCCCACCCCGCCGACCGACGGCCGGCGCCGGCGCTACCGCGCCCCCGACGCCGCCGGCGGCCTGACCTACGTGCTGCTGGGGATCACGACGGTCGTCTTCCTCGTGCCGTTCTACTACATGATCGTCGCGGCGAGCCGCCCCATGGCGGAGATGAACCAGTCGCCGCCGCCGTTCCTGCCCGGCCCGTACCTGTGGCAGAACATCACGACCGCGCTGGAGCAGCAGGCCATCGGCCTGGCCATCGTGAACTCCCTCGTCGTCGCCGGCGCCACGACGGTCGGCACCCTGCTGTTCTGCACGCTGGCCGGTTTCGCCTTCGCGAAGCTGCGATTCCGCGGCAAGAACGCGCTGTTCGCCATCACCATCGGCACCCTGATGATCCCCCCGACCCTGGGGGTCGTGCCGCTCTACAAGATCATGTCCGACTGGAACCTGGCCGGCCGGCTGGAGTCGGTGATCCTGCCCTCGCTGGTCACGGCGTTCGGGGTGTTCTTCATGCGCCAGTACCTCGTGCAGACGCTGCCCGACGAACTGCTGGAGGCGGCGAAGGTGGACGGCGCGTCCTCCACCCGGACGGTCTGGTCCATCGTGCTGCCCATCGCCCGGCCCGGGATGGCGGTGCTGGGGATGCTGACGTTCATGACGGCCTGGAACGACTTCTTCTGGCCCGTCATCGCGCTGAACTCCTCGATGCCGACGGTGCAGGTCGCCCTGAACAACCTCGGCAGCGGGTACGTCCCCGACACCTCGATCATCATGGCCGGCACCCTCGTCGGCACGCTGCCGGTCATCGTCGTCTTCGTCCTGCTGGGCAAGCAGATCGTCAGCGGCATCATGGCCGGCGCCGTCAAGGGCTGACCGCCCCACCCCGCACCCACCTCCTCCGACGTCCCCGAAAGGCCCCCGTGACCACCACCGAAGAACGCCGCACCGTCCCCGCCGCCACCGAGCGCGCCTTCCCGCCCGGGTTCGTCTGGGGGACCGCGACCGCGTCCTACCAGATCGAGGGCGCGGTGGCCGAGGACGGTCGCACGCCCTCGATCTGGGACACCTTCAGCCACACCCCCGGCCGCGTCGTCGCCGGGGACACCGGCGACGTCGCCGACGACCACTACCACCGCTTCCGCGAGGACATCGCCCTCATGCAGCGGCTGGGCCTGGCGTCGTACCGGTTCTCCGTGGCCTGGCCGCGCATCACCCCGCAGGTCACCGCCGACGCGCTCGGCCCCGTCAACGAGGCCGGGCTGGCGTTCTACTCCACGCTGGTCGACGAACTCCTCGCCGCGGGCATCGAGCCGGCCGTCACCCTCTACCACTGGGACCTGCCGCAGGCCCTGGAGGACGCCGGCGGCTGGACCGCCCGCAGCACCGCCGAACGCTTCGCCGAGTACGCCGAGGTCGTGGCCGCGGCGCTGGGGGACCGGGTCCGCACGTTCATCACCCTCAACGAACCGTGGTGCTCGGCCTACCTCGGGTACGCCTCCGGCGTCCACGCCCCGGGCCGCACCGAACCCGCCGCGGCGCTGACCGCGGTCCACCACCTCAACCTCGCCCACGGCCTGGGCGCCGCCGCCGTGCGCCGCGCCGCGCCGGGAGCGCGGGTGGCCCTCACCCTCAACCTCGCCTGGGTGCGCACCGACGGGACCCGCGCGGCCGACGCCGACGCCGTGCGCCGCGTCGACGGCCTGCAGAACCGGGTCTTCCTCGACCCCGTCCTGCGCGGCAGCTACCCCGCCGACGTGCAGGCCGACACCGCCGAGGTCACCGACTGGTCGTTCGTGCGGGAGGGGGACCTGGCCCTGATCCACCAGCCGCTGGACGTCCTCGGGGTCAACTACTACAGCCCCACCGTCGTGCGGGCCTGGGACGGCTCGGGTCCCCGGGCCGAGAACGACGGGCACGGCGCCAGCGCGCACAGCCCGTGGGTGGGTTCGGAGCGCGTCGTGGAGTTCCCCGAGCTGCCGGGGGAGAAGACGGCGATGGGCTGGAGCGTCGACCCGCGCGGCATGACGGAGCTGCTTCTGCGGATCCACCGCGAGCACCCCGGCCTGGAGCTGCTGGTCACCGAGAACGGCGCCGCCTACGACGACGTCGTCGTCGCCGGGCAGGTCCACGACGTCGAGCGCACCCGCTACCTGCGCGACCACCTCGCCGCCGTGCTCGACGCCGTGGAGGCCGGTGCCCCCGTCCGCGGCTACTACCTGTGGTCGTTCCTGGACAACTTCGAGTGGGGCTACGGGTTCTCCAAGCGGTTCGGCGTCGTCCACGTCGACTACGCGACGCAGGAGCGCACCGTGAAGGACAGCGCCCTCTGGTACGCCTCGGTCGTCAGCCGCAACGCGGTGCCCGCCGTCGCCGGCTGACCGCGGCCCGCCCGGGGTGCGCGCGCGCTCTTGCGCGGCGCACCCCGCCGGGGTTGGGTGGGGCCAGCGCGCCGACACAGGGGTCGGCGCCCGAGAGGAGAGGCCCCCTCCGTGACCACGAGCACCGCCAGCGGCAACCGCGCCGTCGCCTACCTCGGCCCCGGCAAGGTCGAGGTCCAGACGATCGACTACCCGACGTTCGAGCTGAAGGACGGCCCGGGCGTCAACCCCGCCAACGTCGGCCGCAAGGTCGACCACGGGGTCATCCTCAAACTCGTCGCCACCAACATCTGCGGGTCGGACCAGCACATGGTGCGCGGTCGCACGACCGCGCCGCCGAACCTCGTCCTGGGCCACGAGATCACCGGCGAGATCGTCGAGGTCGGCCGTGACGTCGAGTTCCTGAAGGTCGGGGACCTGGTGTCGGTCCCGTTCAACATCGCCTGCGGCCGCTGCCGGAACTGCAAGGAGCGCAAGACCGGCATCTGCGAGAACGTCAACCCCGACCGTCCCGGCTCGGCGTACGGGTACGTCGACATGGGCGGCTGGGTCGGCGGCCAGGCCGAGTACGTGCTGGTGCCCTACGCGGACTTCAACTGCCTCCGGTTCGCCGACAAGGACCGGGCCATGGAGAAGATCCTCGACCTGACGATGCTGTCCGACATCTTCCCGACGGGTTTCCACGGCGCCGTCACCGCCGGGGTCGGGGTGGGGTCGACGGTGTACGTGGCCGGGGCCGGCCCAGTGGGGCTGGCGGCCGCGGTGGGCGCGCAGCTGCTCGGGGCGGCCGTCGTCATCGTCGGTGACCTCAACGCCGACCGGCTCGCCCGCGCCCGCAGCTTCGGCTGCGAGACCGTCGACGTGTCGCAGGGCGACCCGAAGGACCAGATCGAGCAGATCCTCGGGGTCCCCGAGGTCGACTCCGGGATCGACGCCGTCGGTTTCGAGGCCCGCGGGCACGGCGCCGGATCGGCGCAGGAGGCGCCGGCGACGGTGCTGAACTCGCTCATGGGCCTCACCAAGGCCGGTGGGGCGCTCGGCATCCCGGGCCTGTACGTCACGGGCGACCCCGGCGGGGTCGACGAGGCGGCCAAGAAGGGGTCGCTGTCCCTGGACCTGGGGACCGGCTGGGCCAAGTCGCTGTCCTTCACGACGGGGCAGTGCCCGGTCATGAAGTACCACCGCGGCCTGATGATGGCGATCCTGCACGACAAGGTGCAGATCGCGAAGGCCGTCGGGGCGACGCCGATCTCGCTGGACGAGGCGCCCGCCGCGTACGCCGAGTTCGACGCCGGGGCGCCGAAGAAGTTCGTCATCGACCCGCACGGGATGATCAAACGCTGACAGATTGTCCAGTTCGCAACGTCCGAACTAGGCAGACTGCCCGTCGTCGACGCGCTACGGTGTCCTGACAGCGCGTCGACGATGGGAGCTGCTCGTGTCCTCGGTGTTCCTCGACTCCTCGGCCGTGGTGCCGACGATCCGTGAACTGGCCCCGGTGGAGCGCGACGCGCTCGCCCGGCTGGGGTCACGGCTCACCACCGACCCCGTCACCGCACCGGACGCCTTCGGCCGCCAGGCCCGCCTGCTCGCCCGCGAGCTGCCGCGCGACCTCGCCGAGACGCTGTGGGCGTTCGAGGAGCGCGGCTCCGACAGCGGGGTGCTCGTGCTGCGGGGCCTGGAGGTCGGGGACCTGCCCGCCACCCCGCCGGACAACCGCGGCGGCGTCGGCGGCCGCACCCTGCTCGCCCGCCAGCAGGCCGTCGTCAGCCACGCCCTCGGCCACATGGTCGGGTACGCCGCCGAGGGCCACGGGCACCTCCTGCAGGACATGGTGCCGAACGCGAAGCTCGCCGCCACCCAGCAGTCGCAGGGGTCGCGGGTCGAGCTCGAGGCCCACACCGAGCAGTGCTTCTCCGACCTGCGGCCCGACTACGTCGTGCTCGGCTGCCTGCGCGGCGACGCCGACGCCGCCACCTACGCCTTCCGCGCCCTCGACCTGCTCCCGCACGTCGACCCCGCCGACGTGCTCGAACTGTTCCGGCCGCTGTGGACGACGCTCGTCGACGAGTCGTTCGCCGACTACCTCGACACCCGCGAGGTGCGCGGCCCCTTCCCGATCCTGTCCGGCGACGCCGACGACCCCACCATGCTCGTCGACCAGGACCTCATGCACGGCATCACCAAGCACGCCCAGGCCCTGCTGGAGCGGGTGCTGGAGATCTACGTCGCGCACCGGCACGCCGTCGTCCTCCAGCCCGGCGACGTGCTGCTGCTCGACAACCTGCGCGCCATGCACGGACGGTCCCCGTTCGCGCCGCGCTTCGACGGCACCGACCGGTTCATCACCCGCGGCTTCGTCGTCCGCGACCTGCGCCGGTCCCGGTTCGCCCGCCCCGGCGACGGCCGCGTCGTGCAGGCCAGCTTCTCCTGACGCCCGCCCCTCGTGGCCGCTTCGGGGGGAACGTTGACTCCCCGGTGACGATCATCGTCACCGGGGAGTCAACGTTCCCCCCGGCGGCGGCCGTGGCGGGCCGAACGGCGGGACTCAGCGCCGGCGGCGCCGGTGCCCGCGCGCGGTCCACCCCAGGTAGCCCGTGAGCGCGGCCAGGGCGGCGCCGCCGATCGCGACGACCTTCGTCTCGTGCGGCTTGAGCCGCTCGGGGTCGGTCGAGCCGAGGGTCGCGAGCGCCTCGATGCCCGCGGACACGACCAGGCCCACGACGAGCCGGTTGCCGATCCGCTCCAGCCGCGCCACCAGCGGGTCGAGCTCGTCGGTGCGCAGCGACACCGAGATGCCGTCGCGGTCCAGCACGTCGAGCAGCCGGCCGAGCTGACCGGGCAGCTCCACACCGAGCTGGGCGACGTCGACCCCCGCCTGCCGCACCCGCTTGGCCAGCACGATCGGGTCGAAGTGCCGCCGCACGAGGCGCCGCGCGTACGGGCCCAGGACCCGGCCGAGCTGGAAGTCGGGGTCCAGGCTCGCCCCCAGCCCCTCGGTCATGACGATCATCTTCACGACGAGGGCGAGGTTGCGGGGCAGCGCCAGGTGGTGCCGGCGCAGGATCTCCAGCACGTCGCGCACGATGTCCCCGACGGAGATCCGGCCCAGCGGCAGCCCCTCGTACTTGCGCAGCAGGTGCGCGCAGTCGGTGGCCAGCCGCACCCGGTCGACCCGGTGCTCGGTGACGCCGATCGTCGCGAACGCGGCCGCGATGCGGGCCGGGTCCCGGCGGTCGAACGCGGCCAGCAGCATCGCCAGGTGCTCGCGGGAGCGTTCGTCGACCTCGCCGACCATCCCGTAGTCGAGCAGCCCGATGCGCCCCGACGGCTCGATGAGGAAGTTGCCCGGGTGCGGGTCGGCGTGGAAGAACCCGTGCTCGAAGACCATGTCCGCCAGCAGCCGCGTCGCGCGCGCCGCCAGCGCGGACCGGTCGATCCCGTGCTCGGCGAGCCCGGCCGCGTCGCTGATCTTCACGCCGTGCAGCCGTTCCAGCGTGATGACGCGGGACGTCGTGGTCTCCCAGTAGACCTGCGGGACGTGGATGTCGGGGTCGCCGTGGAAGTTGCGGGCGAACCGCTCGGCGTTGTGACCCTCGGCGAGGTAGTCCAGCTCGGCCCGCAGCGTGTCGGCGAAGTCCGTCGCGAGGCCGACGACGTCGTAGTCCGCGGCGACCGACCAGCGGCGGGAGGCCTGGACGGCCAGGGTCCGCAGGATCTCCAGGTCGCCCTCGACCTCCTCCACCACGCCGGGGCGGCGGACCTTCACGACGACCTGCGTGCCGTCCTCGCGGACGGCGGTGTGGGCCTGGCCGATCGAGGCGCTGGCCAGCGGTTCGCGGCTGAAGTGGACGAACAGCTCCTCCGGGTCGGCGCCCAGCTCCTCCTCGACGGCGCCGCGGACCACCTCCCACGGCACCGGGCTCGCGCTGTCCTGGAGCTTCTCCAGCTCCCGCTGGAAGGTGGGGGGCAGCAGGTCCGGGCGGGTCGAGAGGATCTGCCCGATCTTGGTGGCGGTCGGGCCGAGCTCCTCCATGACGAGCCGGACGTGCTCGGCGCGGGTGTGCCGCTCGCGCTCGCGGGGGTGGCCGAACAGTTCCCAGTCGGCGCGCACCCACCGTTCGAGCCCGAGGGCGTCGATGAAGTACCCCAGACCGTGCCGCGACAGGATGCGGCTGATCTGCAGGTAGCGGTCCTGGTGGCGCATGCCCCTCCCCGGGTGGCTCTGCCCGCACTCTACGGAGGGTCCCGCCGGCCCGCGCGCGCCGCACCACCCCCCGCGGGGGTCAGGCCGGTCGCGTCAGGCGGTGCACCGTCACCCCGGCCGGCCCGCCGTGCGGCAGGTGGCCGACCGTCCACTGCGTCGCCGCGCGCTCGAGGAACTCCGGTGCGGGCAGGCGGCCGGGGTCGGCGACCCACACCTCGCCGCCGGGGGCCACGAGGGCGGGCAGGACGTCCAGGATCGGGGCGACGTTGCGCCGCTCGTACAGGACGTCGGCGGCCACGACGAGGTCGAAGGGCGGGGCCAGGGGAGCGGGGTCCGCGGTCCAGCTCCAGGCGGTCACCACCAGGTCGGCGCCGTTCGCGGCGGCGTTGTCGCGCAGCACCGACACGGCGTCGGGGGACCAGTCGGCCGCCGTCACCCGCTGCCCGGCCAGGGCGGCGACGAGGGACGGCACACCCAGCCCGCAGCCGATCTCCAGGGTGCGGGTCCCGGGGCCGCGCCCGGCCAGCACCTCCGCGAGGGCCAGCGCGCTGGGCCACAGCTCGGCCCAGTACGGCACGAACTCGTCGCGCGCGAAGGCCTCCTCGGTGAACAGCGCCTCCAGGTCCCGCGGCACCTTCAGCGTGAGCGCCCGTCCGGCGACCGACAGGTTCCGTTCGACCAGGTCCAGCACCCTGGGAGCGTAGCGACCCGCCGGCGACCTCGACGCCGTGCGGGGTCCCTCGCCGTCGGGACGTCGCCGGGGGATACTGGGAGCCGGCCGAGCGGGAGGGCGGGGGCGTGGCAGCGGAACTGAACGACGACGCGGTGAGCGTGCTCCACCGCGAGTGGACCTTCGACGACCTGCTCGCACTTCCCGACGACGGGTACCGCTACGAGATCCTGGACGGACAGCTGATCGTGACCCCGCCCCCCTCCGTCGTGCACCAGGACGTGATCGACAACCTGCGGGCGGCGCTGGTGGCGACGGTACCGGGCGACTGGCGGCTCAAGACCGGCGTCGGTGTGCGGATGCCGCGGCTCGGGCCCGAGCGGTACGTCATCCCCGACCTCCTCGCCGCGACGGGACCTAGACCCGCCCACTACTACGAGCCCGAGGCCGTCCGCCTCGCCGTCGAGGTGACCTCCCCGGCCACCCGGCTGCGGGACCGGGGCTCGAAGAAGGAGCTGTACCAGGCGCACGGCGTCCCGCACTACCTGCTCGTCGACCTCGACGCCGAGACCGTGACGAGCTGGGTGCTGGAGGCTGCTGAGTACCGGCTGCAGTGGCGGATGACGCCCGACGTCCCGGGGCGTGACCTGCTCGCCGGGGTCACGCTCGCCCGGCTCACCGCCGAGGCGCACTGACCCTCTGCGCCGCACCGCGGGCGGGACGACGGAGGGCCCGACCGCACCGGCGGTCGGGCCCTCCTGTCGTGGTGCCTCAGAGCTTGCGGGAGATCAGCGCCTGCTTGACCTCGGCGATCGCCCGCGTCACCTGGATCCCGCGGGGGCAGGCCTCGGAGCAGTTGAAGGTCGTGCGGCAGCGCCACACGCCCTCCTTGTCGTTGAGGATCTCCAGGCGCAGGTCCGACGCCTGGTCGCGGCTGTCGAAGATGAACCGGTGCGCGTTGACGATGGCGGCCGGGCCGAAGTACTGGCCGTCGTTCCAGAACACCGGGCAGCTCGACGTGCACGCGGCGCACAGGATGCACTTGGTGGTGTCGTCGAAGCGTTCGCGGTCGGCCTGCGACTGGATGCGCTCGCGGGTCGGCTCGGCGCCCTTGGTGATGAGGAACGGCATGACCTCGCGGTAGGCCGCGAAGAACGGCTCCATGTCGACGATCAGGTCCTTCTCGATCGGCAGGCCCTTGATGGGCTCGACGACGATGGGCTTCTTGATGTCGAGGTCCTTCAGGAGCGTCTTGCACGCCAGCCGGTTGCGGCCGTTGATGCGCATCGCGTCCGAACCGCACACGCCGTGGGCGCAGGAGCGCCGGAACGTGAGGGTCCCGTCCTGCTCCCACTTCACCTTGTGCAGGGCGTCGAGCACGCGGTCGGTGCCGTGCATCGTCAGCTCGTAGTTCTCCCAGTGCGGCTCGGAGTCCTTCTCCGGGTCGTACCGGCGCAGCTTCAGGGTGATCGTGAACGAGGGGATCTCGCCCGTCCCGCCCGTTCCCTGGCCCTCGCCCGCCGAGGGGCGACCCTGACCGCTGCGGGCGGTCTCGGAGGACTTGGCCGGGCCCGCCTCGGCGTTCGTCTCCCGCGGGCTCGTCTCGAACGTCGACATCAGTACTTGCGCTCCATCGGCTGGTAACGGGTCTGGACGACCGGTTTGAAGTCCAGGCGCGTCGAGTAGGACCCGTCGGCGGCGTGCTCGCGGTAGACCATGGTGTGCCGCATGTAGTTCACGTCGTCGCGGTTGGGGTAGTCCTCGCGGAAGTGGCCGCCGCGGGACTCCTTGCGCTCCAGCGCGCCCAGGCACATGGCCTCGGCGAGGTCGAGCAGGAACCCGAGCTCCAGGCCCTCGAGGAGGTCGAGGTTGAAGCGCTTGCCCTTGTCCTGGACCGAGGCGCGCGCGTAGCGCTCCTTGAGCCGCTCGATGTCGGTGAGCGCCTGCTTGAGCGTCGCCTCGGTGCGGAACACCTGGGCGTTGGCGTCCATCGTCTCCTGCAGCTCGCGGCGGATGTCGGAGATCCGCTCGCCCTGGGGGCGGTCGCGCAGCTCGGCCATCCAGTTCACGACGGGCAGCTCGGACCCCTCGGGGACGGCGATCCACTCGGCCTTCGTCGCGTACTCCGCGGCGGCGATGCCGGCGCGGCGGCCGAAGACGTTGATGTCGAGCAGCGAGTTCGTGCCCAGGCGGTTGGAGCCGTGGACCGAGACGCAGGCGACCTCGCCGGCGGCGTACAGGCCCGGCACCACGCGGGTGTTGTCCTGCAGCACCTCCGCGTCGACGTTCGTCGGGACGCCGCCCATGGCGTAGTGCGCCGTCGGGTACACCGGGACGGGCTCGGTGTACGGCTCGACGCCCAGGTAGGTGCGGGCGAACTCGGTGATGTCGGGGAGCTTGGCGTCGATGTGCGCCGGTTCGAGGTGGGTCAGGTCGAGCAGGACGTAGTCCTTGTTCGGCCCGGCGCCGCGGCCCTCGCGCACCTCGTTGGCCATCGACCGGGCGACGATGTCGCGCGGGGCGAGGTCCTTGATGGTGGGGGCGTAGCGCTCCATGAACCGCTCGCCGTCGGCGTTGCGCAGGATCCCGCCCTCACCGCGGGCGGCCTCGGACAGCAGGATGCCCAGGCCCGCCAGGCCGGTCGGGTGGAACTGGAAGAACTCCATGTCCTCCAGCGGCAGGCCGCGGCGGTAGGCGATGGCCATGCCGTCGCCGGTGAGGGTGTGCGCGTTCGAGGTCGTCTTGTAGACCTTGCCCGCGCCGCCGGTGGCCAGGACGACCGACTTGGCCTGGAAGACGTGGATCTCACCGGTGGCGAGCTCGTACGCGACGACGCCGGCGATCCGCTTGTCCCCGGGGACGCCGATGGTCGGCGGGGTGGCCAGACCGGGCTGCTCGGCGGCGCCCTCGATCTCGGTGCCCGTCCTCGCCTCGGTCTGCGGCACCAGCAGCAGGTCCAGGACGTAGAACTCGTTGAAGAACTCCACCTCGTGCTTCACGCACTGCTGGTAGAGGGTCTGCAGGATCATGTGGCCGGTGCGGTCGGCGGCGAAGCAGCTGCGGCGCACGGGGGACTTGCCGTGGTCGCGGGTGTGCCCGCCGAACCGGCGCTGGTCGATCTTGCCCTCAGGGGTGCGGTTGAAGGGCAGGCCCATCTTCTCGAGGTCCAGGACCGCGTCGATGGCCTCCTTGCACATCACCTCGGCGGCGTCCTGGTCGACGAGGTAGTCACCGCCCTTGACGGTGTCGAAGGTGTGCCACTCCCAGTTGTCCTCCTCGACGTTGGCCAGCGCGGCGCACATGCCGCCCTGGGCCGCACCGGTGTGCGAGCGCGTCGGGTAGAGCTTGGTGAGCACCGCGGTGCGGGCCCGCTGGCCCGACTCCAGGGCCGCGCGCATCCCCGCGCCGCCCGCGCCGACGATGACGACGTCGAACTGGTGCGTCTGCATGGTGGCTGCTCCGCTCTCGGATCAGGTGTTCGGGCTGGTGACGGTGGGCACGTTGTCGATCGCCGGGCGGCAGACGTCCAGCGTGGAGTTCGGGTCCATGCACGGGTCGAACGTGAAGATGACCAGCGTGCCGACGACGAGGACGATGACGGTGGCCAGGTAGAGCGCCATCTTCAGCCAGAAGCGGGTCGCGTCGCGCTCGGCGTAGTCGTTGATGACGGTGCGGACGCCGTTGGTGCCGTGCAGCTGCGCCAGCCACAGCATCAGCAGGTCCCAGACCTGCCAGAACGGGCTGGACCACTTGCCGGCGACGAAACCCCAGTCGACCTGGTGGATCCCGGTGCCCGTCATGAGGTTGACGAACAGGTGGCCGAAGACCAGGACGATGAGGACGACGCCGGACACGCGCATGAACAGCCAGCCGTACAGCTCCCAGTTGGTCCGGGTCGGCTTGTTGCGCTTGTACGGCGAGCGCGGGGTCTCCAGGGCGGGGGCGTAGCTGCCGCCGGGGGTCTGATCGGTGCTCACGACTGCGCCCCTCAGTGGGTGAAGACGTTGGTCAGGTGGCGGACGAGGAACGGCACCATCAGGACGACCCAGACGACCACGACGCCCCAGAACAGCTTGCGCTGGTGCTTGGTGCCGCCGGACCAGAAGTCGACGAGGATGATGCGGATCCCGTTGAGGGCGTGGAAGACCACCGCGCCGACGAGCCCGGCCTCGCCCAGCCCCATGACGGGGTTCTTGTACTGGCCGATGACGCCGTTGTAGACCTCGGGGGAGACCCGCACGGTGGCGGTGTCCAGGACGTGGACGAAGAGGAAGAAGAAGATCAGCACGCCGGAGATCCGGTGCATCACCCACGACCACATGCCTTCGCGGCCCCGGTAGAGCGTCCCTGCGGGTTTCCTGCTCCCGGCGGGCGTCCCCTGTCCGGGTGGGGTCAGGCTCGTGGCCACCAGCGTCCTCCTCGAGTGCTCCTCGACGCCGGGTCCACCGGGGCTACGGCGCGCAGGCGGCGGCGTCTGGATCCACTGTAGGCGCGCGGTCACGCGCGGGCCGCCCCACGGGTGGGCCCGTGGGGGATTTGTGATGAAGGACTCACGGCGTCGTGAGGCGCACGTCACGCAGGTCAGCCTCACCTACCGTGGACCACGGAAGGCCGTCCGCGCAACCTCCTACGGCGTGTCGGAGGACGCGTCACCCGCACGGGCGACCCCGGGGGGTGACCTCCCGGTCGCGCCCGGCCCGCCCCGGTAGGTTCGCGGCCATGACTGACGGGGGACAGCACAGCACGAGCCGGCCCAGCGAGCCGGGGGCCTGGTCGGCGTCGTGGTCGGAGGACGACCTCGAGGACGCCCAGATCGACCTGTCCGACTTCCACGCCGTGGTGCCCGCCGGCGGCGCCGGGACCAGGTTGTGGCCGCTGTCGCGCAAGGACCGGCCCAAGTTCCTGCTCGACCTCACCGGCCGCGGCCGCACCCTCCTGCAGCAGACCTGGGACCGGCTGCTGCCCCTGGCCGACGCCGACCGACTGCTCGTGGTGACCGGCCGCTCCCACGCCGACGCCGTCGCCGCCCAGCTGCCGGACCTGCCCGAGGCCAACATCCTGCGCGAGCCGGCCCGGCGCGACTCCGCGGCCGCCATCGGCCTGGCCGCCGCCGTCCTCGTGCGCCGCAACCCCGACGCCGTCCTCGGCTCCTTCGCCGCCGACCACAACATCTCCGGCCGCGACGACTTCGAGAGCTCCGTCGAGGAGGCCGTCGTCACCGCCCGCCGCGGCTTCGTCGTCACCATCGGCATCGCGCCCTCCCACCCCGCCACCGGCTTCGGCTACATCCGCCTCGGCAAGCGGCTGCGCCTGGAGGGGGCCCCCAACGCCCGCCGCGTCGTGCAGTTCAAGGAGAAGCCCGACGCCCGCACCGCCTCGGCCTACCTGTCCACCGGCGACTACCGCTGGAACGGCGGCATGTTCGTCACCCGCGCCGACGTCCTGCTCGAACTGCTCGCCGCGCACGCCCCCGCCCTGCACGCCGGGCTCCAGCGCATCGCCGACGCCTGGGACACCCCCCAGCGCGACGCGGTCCTGGAGGAGCAGTGGGCCGCGCTGCCGGCCATCGCCATCGACCACGCCGTCGCCGAGCCCGCCGCCGAGGAGGGCCGCGTCGCCGTGGTGCCCGCCACCTTCGGCTGGGACGACGTCGGCGACTTCTCCTCCCTCGGCGACCTGCTGCCCGCCGACGCCGACCAGCCCAAGGTCCTGGGCAACCCCGACCTCGTCCTCACCGAGAGCGTCGCCGGCGGGCTCGTCGTGCCCGCCAACGACCGCGTCGTCGCGCTCCTCGGCGTCGACGACCTCGTCGTCGTCGACACCCCCGACGCCCTCATGGTCACCACCCGCGCCCGGGCGCAGGAGGTCAAGAAGCTCGTCGAGCGGGCCCTGGAGGCCGGGCTCGACGAGGTCGTCTGACCCTCGGGACCGCGAGCCGGCCCCGCGGGCGGGTGCGGTCGGCGGGGTGCGCGCGGCACGGGTAGCGTCGGGTGGCGTGACCAGCGACACCAGCACCCCGCGGACCTCGGCCGGTCGCGGTGAGCTCGGTGAGCCCGGCCACCCGCTGCGGGAGCGGGTCGCCGACCTGGTCGTCACCCACGAACCCGCCGCCCGGGCGCTGCGCCGCGACCTGCACGCCCACCCGGAGCTCGCCCGCGCCGAGCACCGCGCCACCGGCCTGCTCGCCGAGCGGCTCACCCGCGCCGGGGCCCGGGTGAAGCTGCTGCCCGGCACCGGCCTCATCGCCGACCTCGGGCCCGCCACCGGACCGCGGCTGGCCCTGCGCGCCGACCTCGACGCCCTGCGCACCCCCGAGTCCACCGGCCTGCCCTACGCCTCCACCGTCGACGGCGTCGCGCACGCCTGCGGGCACGACGTCCACACCGCCTGCGTCCTCGGCGCCGGGCTCGTCCTGGCCGACCTCGCCCGCACCGGCGACCTCCCCCACGGCGTGCGGCTGCTGTTCCAGCCCGCCGAGGAGGTCATGCCCGGCGGCGCGCTCGACGTCATCGGCGCCGGCGCCGTCGACGACGTCGCCGCGATCTACGGCCTGCACTGCGACCCCAGCCTCGACGTCGGCACCGTCGGCCTCAAGGCCGGGCCCATCACCTCCGCCTCCGACCACGTCACCGTCCGGCTGCACGGCACCGGCGGGCACACCTCCCGCCCCCACCTGGCCGGCGACCTCGTCTTCGCCCTCGGCCAGGTCGTCACCCAGCTGCCCGCCGTCCTGGCCCGCCGCGTCGACCCCCGCGCCGGGGTGAACCTCACCTGGGGCGCCGTGCACGCCGGGGACGCCCCCAACGCCGTGCCCGCCGAGGGTTACGCCTCGGGGACGCTGCGCTGCATGGAGACCGAGGCCTGGCAGCACGCCGGTGAGCTCGTCGAGGCCGTCGTCGCCGACCTCGTCCGGCCCTACTCCGTGCGCGCCGAGGTCAGCCTCGTGCGCGGCGTGCCGCCGGTCGACAACGACGTCCACTCCACCGCCGCCCTCGAGGCCGCCGCCCGCGCGCTGCTCGGCACCGACGACGTCCTGCCGACCCGGCAGTCCCTGGGCGGGGAGGACTTCGCCTGGTACCTGCACCACGTCCCCGGCGCCATGGTCCGCCTGGGCACCCGCACCCCCGGTGGACCCACCTACGACCTGCACCGCGGCGACTTCGCCCCCGACGAGGCGGCGCTCGCCGTCGGCATGGGCGTCCTGGCGCTCACGGCGCTCTCACCCCGGGCACTGCCGGCCCACAAGAACCCCGGCGTGCCCAGTTGAAAGGTCTCGATCTGGACAACCTGCCCGGCGCAGCAGACCGGGCAGAGGTTTTCGGCCACTACGATGACGGCGCGTTCGCACCAGCCGGCGCTCGCGGCGCACCCCTGGCGTTCCACCCGACCCGCCGACCACGGAGGACCACCCCCATGAAGACGATCCACCGCCTCGCCCCGGTGGCAGCCCTGGGCGTGACCGCCCTGCTGCTGGCCTCCTGCGGTGACCGGCCGGACGACACCTCCGGCTCGGGGGGCCAGGCCAGCGGCAGCGGCGGTGACGCGTTCACCGCCTGCATGGTGCTCGACACCGGTGGCGTCGACGACCGCTCGTTCAACGAGAGCTCCTACGCCGGCTTCGAGCAGGCCAAGGCGGAGAACCCGGCCATCGAGATCTCCTACGTCCCGTCCAACAGCGACGCCGACTACGTCCCGAACCTCAACGCCGAGGTCGCCAAGGGCTGCGGCACCATCGTCGCCGTCGGCGGCCTGATGAAGGACGCCGTCGCGGAGGTCGCGAAGGCCAACCCCGACCAGGCCTTCGCCGAGATCGACTCCGACGCGGCCGCCGACAACGTCTACGCCTTCCAGTACAACACCGCCGAAGGCGGTTTCCTGGGTGGTTACCTCGCGGCCGGCATGACCAAGACGGGCACCGTCGGCACCTGGGGCGGCATCAACATCCCGCCGGTGACCATCTACATGGACGGTTTCTGGGAGGGCGTGCAGTACTACAACCAGCAGAAGGGCACCAGCGTCAAGGTCCTGGGCTGGGACGAGAAGAACCCCGACGGCGGCACCTTCGCCAACTCCTTCCAGGACCAGGGCGCGGGCCGCTCCATCACCGAGACGCTGGCCGGTCAGGGCGCCGACGTGATCATGCCGGTCGCGGGCCAGGCCGGTCTGGGCGCGGGCGCCGCGGCCGAGGCCGCCGGCGGTTCGCTGAACCTCATCTGGGTCGACACCGACGGCTGCCAGAGCGCGTCGCAGTACTGCCAGTACTTCATCTCCTCGGTGACGAAGAACCTCACCAACGCCGTCAAGGACTACGTCCTGGCCGCCGCCGAGGGCGACACCCCCACCGGCGGGTACGTCGGCACCCTGGAGAACGAGGGCACCGGCCTGGCGCCGTTCAACCAGTTCGACGCGAAGGTGCCGGCCGAGCTGAAGAGCGAGCTCGAGGCCGTGAAGGCGGGCATCATCGACGGCTCGATCGAGATCACCTCGCCGAACGCCATCAAGGCCAGCTGAGAACCGGAACGCGAAGGCGACGAGGGGAACGACGCGCAGGTGCAACTGGAACTCAAGGGCATCACGAAGCGCTTCGGGCCCCTCGTCGCCAACGACTCCATCGACCTCGTCGTCCGCGAGGGCGAGATCCACGCCCTCCTGGGCGAGAACGGGGCCGGCAAGAGCACGCTGATGAACGTGCTCTACGGCCTGTACACCCCCGACGAGGGGCAGGTCCTCGTCGACGGCGAACCCGTGGAGTTCACCTCCCCTGGGGACGCCATGGCGGCCGGCATCGGCATGGTGCACCAGCACTTCATGCTCGTCCCGACGTTCACCGCCACCGAGAACATCGTGCTGGGCACCGAGCTGACGAAGGCCGGCGGGTTCCTGGACCGGCGCCGCGCCCGCGAGCGCGTCGAGGAGACCTCCCGGCGGTTCGGGCTGGCCATCCCCGCCGACACCCTCGTCGCCGACCTCGCCGTCGGCGTGCAGCAGCGCATCGAGATCGTCAAGGCGCTGCTGCGCGAGGCGAAGGTCCTCGTCCTGGACGAACCCACGGCCGTGCTGACCCCGGCCGAGACCGACGACCTCATGCGCGTCATGCGCGAACTGGCCGACGCCGGCACGTCGATCGTCTTCATCACCCACAAGCTGCGCGAGGTGCGGACCGTCGCCGACCGCATCACCGTCATCCGCCGCGGCAAGGTCGTCGGCGAGGCGCTGCCCAGCGCCTCCCCGGAGGAGCTGGCCGCGCTCATGGTCGGGCGGGACGTGCGGCTGCGGGTCGACAAGAAGGCCGCCGAACCCGGGGGGACGGTCCTGCGGATGGACGGCGTCCGCGTCCTGGACCCCTCGGGGACCGTCCTGCTCGACGGCATCGACCTCGACGTCCGGGCGGGGGAGGTCCTCGCGGTCGCCGGGGTCGACGGCAACGGCCAGACCGAGCTGACCCGCAGCATCGTCGGCCTGCAGGACGTCGAGGCCGGGACGGTGAGCATCGCCGGCACCGACGTCACCGGCGCCGGGATCGACGACGTCCTCGCCCTCGGGGTGGGGTACGTCCCCGAGGACCGGCTGCACGACGGCCTCGTCGGGTCGTTCAGCATCGCCGAGAACCTGGTGCTCGACCTCGTGGACTCCCCGCAGTTCGCCCGCGGGCTGTCCGTGGACCGCGACGCGCTGCGCCGCAACGCCGCCGAGCGCATCGAGGAGTTCGACATCCGCACCCCGTCGGCGCAGGCCGCCGCCTCGACCCTGTCCGGCGGGAACCAGCAGAAGGTCGTGCTGGCCCGCGAGATGACGCGGCCGCTGAAGCTGCTGGTCGTGGCTCAGCCCACCCGCGGCGTCGACGTCGGCAGCCAGGAGTTCGTGCACCAGCGGATCGTGGCCGAGCGCGACCGCGGCGCCGCCGTGGTCCTGGTGTCCACCGAGCTGGACGAGGTGCGGGCGCTGGCCGACCGCATCGTCGTGATGTACCGCGGCCGGATCGCCGGTGAGGTCGGTCCGGACGCCACGCAGGAGGAACTGGGGCTGCTCATGGCCGGCGCCGCGACGACGAGGGAGGACGACCTGTGAGCTCCACCCCGCTCGCGCAGGAACCGGTGCAGGGGACGGGGCGCCGGCGTCCGCGCCGCGGCGGCGGCTGGCTGCTGACGGCCTGCGCGATCCTCAGCGCGCTGCTGGTCGGCGCGGTGCTCATCGTCATCGGCGACGAGCAGTCCCGGGCCAGCGCCCAGTACTTCTTCAGCTACCCGTGGGACTTCTTCTCCAACGCCTGGTACTCCGTGCGCGACGCCTACCTGGCGCTGCTGCAGGGGGCGCTCTACAACCCGAGCTTCTCCGGGACCGCCGCCCTGCGGCCGGTCTCCGAGACGCTGGTCAACGCGACACCGCTGATCCTGGCCGGTCTGGGCGTGGCCCTGTCGTTCCGGGTGGGCCTGTTCAACATCGGCGCCCAGGGGCAGATCATCACCGGCGCGATCGCCGCCGCCTGGGTGGGGTTCACCCTGGACCTGCCCGTGGTGCTGCACGTCGTCGTGGCCGTCGCCGCCGGGATCCTCGGGGGCCTGGTGTGGGGCGGCGTCGTGGGCCTGCTCAAGGCGCGCACGGGCGCCCACGAGGTCATCACGACGATCATGCTGAACTACGTCGCGATCAACCTGCTGACCTACCTGCTGGGGGTGCGCTGGTTCCAGCGCCCCCCGTACAACCAGGCCATCTCCGAGCAGGTCGACGCCAGCGCCGAGCTCCCCGCGCTGCTGGGGTCGTCGCTGCGGGTCAACGCCGGGCTGGTGCTGGCGGTGCTGGCGGCGGTGTTCGTGTGGTGGCTGTTCGAGCGGTCCCGGCTCGGGTTCCGGCTGCGCGCGGTGGGCGCCAACCCGAACGCGGCCCGCACGGCGGGCATGGCGGTCGGGCGGCTGCAGGTGGTCTCGATGGCGCTGGCCGGTGGGCTGGCCGGGCTGGCCGGGGCCACCCAGGTGCTCGGGGTCACCGGCAGCGTGACCGGCAGCGTCGCGGGCAACATCGGTTTCGACGCCATCACCGTGGCGCTGCTGGGCCGCAACAACCCCTACGGCGTCATCGCCGCCGGGGTCCTGTTCGGCGGCCTGCGGGCCGGCGCGGTGCAGATGCAGTCCGCGACCGGTGTCCCCGTCGACCTGGTCGGCGTCCTGCAGGCCACGATCGTCCTGTTCATCGCGGCGCCGGCGCTGATCCGCTCGGTGTTCCGCCTGAGGTCCGGCGGCGCCGGCGTCGGTTCCGAGCTGGCCGGAGGGTGGACCCGATGAGTTCCGCAGTGAGCCCCGAGACCCCCGCGGCGGTCGTCGAGCACGCCCGCGTCGAGCCCCCGCTGAGCCTGCGCAAGCGGGTCCTGACCGGTGGCCTGCTGGTCGTCGTGGGCCTGGTGGCCGTGCTCGGCTGGGGGATCGGCTCGGGCCCCGACGACGCCACGTTCCGCTTCGGCGGCGGGTCGGCCGTGACCCTGCCCGACCTGACCGTCCCCGCCACCCTCACGCCCGTGCTGCTCGGCGCGGTGGTCGTGGTGCTGGGCCTGTTCCAGCTCGCCCGGGGTTTCCGCGCCCGGCGCAACCCGCTGGTCGTCGCGGTCACCCTGGTCTGCTTCGTCCTGGCGTTCCTGTGCTGGGTCATGAGCGGGGGGCCGGGCGCCTCCATCGACGTCGTGCGGCTGCTGCAGCAGACGGTGTTCCTCGCGACCCCGCTGATCCTGGGCGCCCTGGCCGGTGTGCTGGGCGAGCGCAGCGGCGTCGTCAACGTCGCCATCGAGGGGCAGATGCTGACCGGCGCCTTCGCCGGGGCCCTGGTCGGGTCGATGGCCGGCAGCCTGGGCGCCGGGGTCGTCGGCGCGGTCCTGTCCGGCGCCGTCGTCGGCTGGCTGCTGGCCGTGTTCGCGATCCGCTACCGGGTCAACCAGGTCATCCTCGGCGTCGTCATCAACGCCGCCGCGCTCGGGTTCACCGGCTGGGCGTACAAGGCGCTCATGCAGTCCGACACCCAGCGGTACAACTCCCCGGGGGTCCTCAACCCGATCCGGATCCCGCTGCTGGCCGACGTCCCGGTCGTCGGCCCGCTGCTGTTCCAGGCGAACGTCCTCGTCTACGCCATGTACGCGATCATCATCGCGCTGCAGGTGGTGCTCTTCCGGACGAAGTGGGGCCTGCGGACCCGCGCGGTCGGCGAGCACCCCAAGGCCGCCGCGACCGTCGGGATCGACGTCCTGCGCGTGCGGTACGTCAACGTCGTCGTCGCCGGCGGCATCGCCGGCCTGGCGGGCGCCTACCTGTCGATCGGGACCATCGGGCCGTTCACCGAGAACATGTCCGCCGGGAAGGGGTTCATCGCGCTGGCCGCGGTGATCTTCGGCCGGTGGAGCCCGCGCGGGGCCGTCGCGGCCTCGCTGCTGTTCGGGTTCTTCGCCGCGCTGCAGACCCTCGTCGGGGTCCTGCCCGCGCCGGGGGAGGTCCCCTCCAGCTTCCTGTCCATGCTGCCGTACCTCGCGACGATCCTGGCCGTGGCCGGGTTCGTCGGCCGGGTTCGGCCGCCCGCCGCCTCCGGAGAGCCGTACCCCGCGTGAACCCCGACCCCACCCCCGACTTCGACCAGCTCAGGGACGCCGCCCGCGAGGCGCTGCGGCACTCCTACTCGCCCTACTCGCGGTTCCCCGTCGGGGCGGCCGCGCTCGTCGACGACGGCCGCGTCGTGTCCGGGGCGAACATCGAGAACGCCTCCTACGGGGTGACGCTGTGCGCCGAGTGCACCCTCGTGGGGCAGCTGCGGATGACCGGCGGGGGCCGGCTCGTCGCGTTCGCCTGCGTCGACGCCGTCGGCAACGTCCTCATGCCGTGCGGCCGCTGCCGCCAGCTGCTGTACGAGTTCGGCGGCCCGGACCTCCTGGTCGACTCCCCGCGCGGCGTGGTGCCCATGACCGAGGTGCTGCCCGACGCGTTCGGGCCGCACGACCTGACCGACCCCGCCCGGAAGGTGTCCCCGTGACCCAGCAGTTCGCCGCCGTCGACGTCATCCGCACCAAGCGCGACCGGGGCGCGCTGTCCGACGCCCAGATCGACTGGGTGATCGACGCCTACACCCGCGGCGAGGTCGCCGAGGAGCAGATGTCGGCCCTGGCCATGGCGGTCCTGCTCAACGGGATGGACCGGCGCGAGGTGTCCCGCTGGACGAGCGCGATGATCGCCTCCGGGGCGCGGCTGGACTTCACCGACCTGCCCCGGCCCAGCGTCGACAAGCACTCCACCGGCGGGGTCGGGGACAAGGTCACGCTGCCGCTGGCCCCGCTCGTCGCGGCCTGCGGCGCCGCCGTCCCGCAGCTGTCCGGCCGCGGCCTCGGCCACACCGGCGGCACCCTCGACAAGCTCGAGGCGATCCCCGGCTGGCGGGCGTCGCTGACGCTGCCGGAGATCCGCGCCCAGCTCACCGACCTCGGCGCCGTGATCTGCGCCGCGACCGGTGACCTCGCCCCGGCCGACAAGAAGCTGTACGCGCTGCGCGACGTGACCGGCACCGTCGAGGCGATCCCGCTGATCGCCAGCTCCATCATGAGCAAGAAGATCGCCGAGGGCACCAGCGCGCTCGTCCTGGACGTCAAGACCGGCTCCGGCGCGTTCATGAAGGAGCTCGGGCAGTCCCGGGAGCTGGCCCGCACGATGGTCGACCTCGGCACCGACGCGGGGGTGCGGACCGTCGCCGTCGTCACCGACATGTCGACGGTCCTGGGCCGCACCGCGGGCAACGCGCTGGAGGTCCGCGAGTCCGTGGAGGTCCTGGCCGGCGGCGGCCCCGCGGACCTCGTGGAGATCACCCTCGTGCTGGCGCGGGAGATGCTCGCCGCCGTGGGCCTGGACGCCGTCGACCCCGCCGACGCCCTCGCCGACGGCCGGGCCATGGACGCCTGGCGGCGGATGATCGCCGCCCAGGGCGGGGACCCGGACGCCGAGCTGCCGCGCGCCCGGCACACCCACGACGTGCTGGCCCCCGCCGACGGGTTCCTCGACGTCGACGCGCTGGCCGTCGGGGTCGCCGCGTGGCGGCTCGGGGCGGGCCGGTCGCGGCGCGAGGAGGCCGTGCAGGCCGGGGCCGGGGTGGAGCTGCACGCCGTGCGCGGCGACGCCGTGCGCGCCGGGCAGCCGGTCATGACCCTGCACACCGACACCCCCGAGCGGTTCGAGTGGGCGCTGCAGGCGCTGGAGGGCGGGTACCCGGTGACGGAACGGGCGCCCGCTCCGGTGCCGCTGGTGCACGAGCGCGTCACCGCCTAGGGTTCCGCGCCCCTGGACCGAACGGGTCGCGATCCCCGGACCCGCCACCCGAACGGGTCAAGCGTGATCCAGGACGGCGCGACGGCTGCCGATGCCAGACCGGACAGCGGCAGGACGAGCGGCGGGGGAGGGGACCACGTGGTGCGACGGCGGACGGCCGAGCCGTCCCGGTGGAGGTGGGCCGGGTGGTCGGCGGCGACCGCGCTCGTGGCCGCGGCGTACCTGGCGCCCGTGCCCGACGCCGTCCGGACCGCCGGGTTCGGCGCGCTGGCGTGCGCGGTCCTCGTGGTCTCGATCGTGGTCGTGCGCCGTCGCCGTCCCCAGCCGGCGGGTTCCTGGTCCCTCGTGCCGGTCTTCGCGGCCCTGTTCTTCGTCGGCTCGGCGCTGCGGCCCTGGGCCGACGGTCAGCCCGGGCTGCTGGCCTTCGCACCCGACCCGTTCTCCCTGGCCGGGTACGCCGCGCTGTCCGTCGGGCTGGCCCGGATGGCCCGCGCCGCCGGCGGCCTGCGCCGCGAGGTGGTCATCGACGCCCTCGTCGCGGGTCTGGCCGGTGCCGTCGCCGCCGTCCAGTTCCTCGTCCTGCCGGTGCTGGACCTGCCGGGCCGGACCCTGGCCGGGTCCGTGCTCGCGGGCGTCTACCCCCTGCTCGACGTCCTGGTCCTGCTGCTCGTCCTGGACCTGCTGCTGACCGCCCCCCACGTCGTGGCCCACCGCTGGCTGGGGGCCTGCCTGGCCTTCACGCTGCTGGGCGACCTGGGGTACGCCCTCATCGGGCGGCAGGGGTACTTCGTCGCCCCCACCTGGTTCGACACCCCGTTCGTCATCGCCTACTGCCTCATGGGCGTCGCGCTGCTGCACCTGCCCCGGCGCGGCAGCCCCCCGCCGCCCCGCGCGCGCTTCGACGCGTGGTCCCCGGCCCGGCTCGCCGTGCTGTGCGTGTCCCTGGCCGGGGCCGCGTACCTGGCGAGCACCCGCACCCACGACAGCGGTGTGGAGCAGGCCGTGGCGTTCGTGACGCTCGGCGCGATGATCGCGCTGGTGCTGGCCCGCGCCGTCGTCGCCGTCAACGGCCTCGCCGCGGCGAAGGCCGTCCTGGAGCACCGCGCCACCCACGACGCCCTCACCGACCTGCCCGGCCGCGACGAGTTCGAGCGCCGGGTCCAGGCGTGGTCCCCAGGGGCCGGGGACCCCGCGCACCGCGGCTGGCTGCTCTTCGTCGACCTCGACGGCTTCAAGCTCGTCAACGACTCCCACGGCCACGGCGTCGGCGACGAGCTCCTGTGCGAGGTCGCCGCCCGGCTGCGCCGCCTCGCCCCGCCCGGCGCCGTGATCGGCCGGCTGGCCGGTGACGAGTTCGTCGTGGCCGTGCGCGGTGAGCAGGCCACCGCGGTGGGCCTGGCCCGTGAACTGCTCGGGAACCTGCGCACCCCCGTCCGGCTGCCGGTCGCCGAGGTGGCGGTCTCGGCCTCCCTGGGCGTCGCCGAGCTCACCGGGTCCTTCGGCGTCGCCCTGCGCGAGGCCGACGCCGCCATGTACCGGGCCAAGGCGCAGGGCCGCAACCAGTTCGTCCTGTGGGACGAGTCGCTGCGCCTGGCCGTGGGCGACGAGGTCGAGTTCGAGCTGGACCTGCGCAGCGCCGTGGCCGAGCAGACCCTGCAGGTCCACTACCAGGCCGTCGTGGCGCTCGCCACGGGCGTGCCCCGCGGCGTGGAGTCGCTGCTGCGGTGGATCCACCCGCTGCACGGCCCCGTCTCGCCGGTGAGGTTCGTGCCCGTCCTGGAGGAGACCGGGCTGATCGTCGAGGTCGGGCGGCACGTCCTGGACACCGCCCTGGCGGACCTGCGGTCCTGGCGCGACCAGGGCCTCGTCACCGACGACTTCGTGCTGTCCGTCAACGTGTCCCCGCGGCAGCTGCTGGACCCGTACTTCGCCGACACCGTCGGCGAGCTCCTGCGGGCCCACCGCGTCGAGGGCGGGGCGCTGATGCTCGAGATCACCGAGTCCTCGATGCTGCAGCAGGACCGGCAGACGATCGACCTCCTGCACCGCCTGCGGGCCCTCGACGTCGGCCTGGCCGTCGACGACTTCGGCACGGGGTACTCCGCGCTGAGCTACCTGCGCAACTTCCCCGTGACCCGCGTCAAGATCGACCGCAGCTTCGTCTCCGGCGTGGACCGGAACGTCGGCGACGAGGCCGTGCTGCGCGCCGTGGTGGCCGTCAGCGACGCCCTGACCCTCGCCGTCACCGCCGAGGGCGTCGAGACCGAGGAGCAGCGCGAGGTCCTGCAGCGGCTGGGCGTCGGGCACGGGCAGGGCTGGTTGTGGCACCGCGCCGAGCCGGCGCAGGCGACCGCGGGGTACCTGGCCTCCTCCCGCGCCGCTCAGGGCCGGCTGAAGTCGTACCCCCAGTAGGTCTGGGTGTCGAGGCGCTCGCCCTCGGTGCCGAAGGTGCGGGTGATGCGGTTGATCAGCCGCGGCAGCGCGAGCTGCTCGTCGTTGTAGCGGCAGGTGTCGATGGCGGCGACGCCGCCCTGCTCGTGGATGCCTCGGCAGATCTCCTCGACGATCGTCACGAACGCGCCGCTGCTGCGGTACGAGGGGTGCACCCCGATGCAGCCGATGTAGCAGATCGTCCCCTCCGCGAACTGCCGCGGGTACCGCGTCGCGTAGAAGTCCAGGGACAGCTGGAAGACGGCGGACAGGTCGTTCGTGGCGGTGCCGAAGGCGCCCACGGCGCCGTCGCGGTCCACGTCGCGGATCACGTACTTGCGCCAGCGGGGGTCCAGGCAGACGTCCTCGAACTCCTCGCGGGTCATGAGGTGCTGCTGCGCGGCGCGCGTGGTCAACCCGGAGAAGGCGTGCTCGTAGGCCTTCCAGGCGTCCTCGAGGTCACCGCCGTCGAGGCGTCCGGTGATCTCCAAGGTGGTGTTGGCGCGGGGCATCGGTCGTCCTCCGGAGCGTTGCGGTGCGGGCTGAACGTGGTACCAGTCGATCACGAGGGGTGATCCGAGGTGATCACGGTCATCCGTCCGGCGCAGGGGCGTCGCTCGAACGGGCTCCGGGGTCACCGTCCGCTCCCGGGGTCCTCGTGCCGGCACGAGCGGGCTCCCACGTGCTGACGCCCTCGTGCGCGGGACCGCCGCGGACGAGCGTGGGGGCGTGCCGGACGAGCCCCGCGACCTGACGATCGACGCCCTGCGGGTGCTGGGCCTGGCCGCCGTGGTCACCGGGCACTGGCTGGTCACCGGCTTCGCCACCGGCGGGCCGGGGGCCCGGGTGACGAGCCCGCTGGCGGTCTCGACCGCGCTGTGGCCGCTGACGTGGTTCCTGCAGACCCTGGGGCCGCTGTTCTTCGCCGCCGGGTTCGCCGCGGCCCGGCGCGGCCGACGCCCCGCCCGGCCCGGGGGCCGGCTCCCCGTCGTGGCGGCCGTCGTGGCGGTGGCGGTGGCCTGGGCCGCGGGCGGCACCCTCGTCCACCTCGCGCTGTCCCCCCTGTGGTTCGCGGGGGTCCTGCTCGTGCTGTCGCGGCTGCGGCCGGTCCTGGACCGCTCGCCGTGGTGGCTGCTGGTGCCCGCCACCGCGGTGGCGCTGCTCGACCTCGCCGGCCCGCACGACCCGCTGAGCACCGCCGCGCGCGCGGTCCTGGCCTGGTCGGTCCCGTACGGGCTGGGCGTCGCGCACGCCCGCGGGCGGCTGACGCGGCCGGCGGGACCGGTGCTGGCCGTCGCCGGGGCGGCCCTCGTCGTCGGGCTCGTCGGGACCGGACCGGCGTCCGCGGTCGGGGTCCCGGGCCGGCCGGGGTCCCCGCTGAACCCGCCGGGTGCGGTGGCGGTGGGGCTGGCGGTCGCGCAGGTCGGGGTCTTCCTCCTGCTGCGCCCCGCGCTGCGGCGCCCGGCGGCGGTCCTGGCCCGGTTCAACCGGTACTGCCTGCCGGTGTACCTGCTGCACCTGCCCGTGCTGTGCGTCTTCGCCGCGCTGGGGGTCCCCGGGGTCGTCGGGGACGTCGCGGCCGACGGCTGGTGGGCCGCGCGGTGCGCGGTCCTGCCCGCCCTCGCGCTCACCCTGCTCCTCGCGTGCCGGTGCCTGCCGCGACGTCGGGGCGTAAGGTTCCGGGTGTGGGCCGGGAGTTCTCGGGGGTGAGCGCGCGGGTGTCGACCGCGCTGCTCCTGCTGCCCCTGCTCGCCTCGGTCGTCCTGCTCGGGCAGCAGCCGCTGCTCGCGGCGGCGCTGGTGGTGGCGGCCACGTTCGCGGCCGGTCTGGTCGCCGTGCGAGGCGTCGTCGCGCACCTGCTCGCCGCGATCTGCCCGCCCCGGCCCGGGAACCGGCCCGAACCCGCGAACGCGTTGCCGCAGAACGAACCCGCCGCGGTGGGGAACCCCCAGCCCCGAGCGCCGGGGACGAACCCGCTCCCGTGCTGAGCTGAGTCGCGCACGGGAGCCCTCGTCTCCCGTCCCCGCTCACCCCCGGAGTTCCGCTGTGCCCGAAACCCTGCACGTCTGGCTGAAACCCCTCGAGGACGCCGTCGCCCGGCTCCTCGTCCACCTCCACGACGCGGGCTGGTCCTGGCCGCTCGCGATCGTGACCCTCGTCGTCGTCGCGCGCCTGCTGCTGCTGCCGCTGTTCGTCGTGCAGCAGCGTTCCGCCCTGGCCGCCGCCGCTCTGCGGCCGAGGATCGCCGAGGTCCAGGACCGCTACCGCGGCCGGGCCGACGCGGCGTCGCGGCAGCGCCGGCAACGGGAACTGCTGGAACTGCACCGCGACGCCGGGGTGAACCCGCTCGCCGCGCTGTGGCCCGCGCTGCTGCAGGCGCCGGTGTTCCTGGCGCTGACGCTGACGCTGGAGTCCCGGCCCTTCCCCGGGGCGCACCTGGCGGGAGTTCCGCTGTCGTCGGTCCTGACCCAGGACCCGAGCGTCGTCGGTGCCGCCCTGCTGGTGCTGACGGCCGCGTTCCAGTGCGCGACGACGCTGGCCTCGGCGCAGCGGCCACCGACGGCCGTGCTGGTCGCGGTGCCCGTCGTCGTGGCGCTGACGACCGCGCACTTCCCCGTGGGGGTCCTGCTGTACTGGGCGGTCTCGGCCGCGTGGTCGGCCGGTCAGCAGTCCGTCGCGCGGGCCGTCAGTGCGCGCCGAGTTCCACCAGCAGCACCCCGGCCGCGATGAGGGCGATGCCCAGCAGCATCGTGCGGGTCAGCCGGTCCCCGAAGACGGCGCGCGCGAGCAGCGCCGTCAGGGCGATCCCGACGGCCGACCACACGCCGTAGGCGACACCGACGGGCATCCCGGCGCGCAGCGTCAGCGCCAGGAACCCGAAGGAGACGAGGTAGCCGGCCCCGACGACGGGGACCAGGCGCCGCCGCCGGCCGCCGTCCGAGACCCTCAGGACGGCGGTCGCGGCGACCTCGAAGGCGATGGCCCCGGCCAGGAACACCCAGCTCACGACGGTCCCCCCGGTCCCCCCGGTTCCCGGGGTGGCCGGGAACCGAGTTCCACGAGCAGCACCCCGGCGGTGATGAGCCCGATCCCCAGGCCCATCACCGGGGTGAGGGGTTCGCCGAACAGCACCGCCCCGGCCAGCGCCGTCAGGGTCACCCCGGCCGCGGCCCACACCCCGTAGGCGACGCCGATCGGCATCCCGCGCCGCAGGACCGCGGCGAGCAGGACGAACGCGCACACGTACCCGGCGACGACGGGGACGTACCACCCGGGGGCCTGCGTCGCGGCCCGCAGCGACAGCGTCGCGGTGACCTCGCACAGCACGGCGAGGGCCAGCAGACCCCACGGGGAGGAGCGCACCCCCGCACGCTACCGGCGGCCCGGGGCGGTGGGCTCGGGCGGTGGGCTCGGACGGTGGGCTCGGGCGGTGGGCTCGGGCGGTGGGTTCAGGCGGCCGCCGCGGTGGGGGCGCCACCGGGCGGGGTGCCGCCCCCGCCCGGGCCGCCCGCGGGGTGGCCGGAGGTGTCCGAGCCCATCCCGGCCATGGTGCCCGCGGTGGGTTCGGTGGTGGTGTCGACGCCGACGGTGAGGGCGATGGCGTAGCCGTTCGTGGTGTCCCCGCTGGCCGTGGGGGTCTGGGAGGCGCCGGAGTCGTCGCCGAAGACGTTGTCGGTGTCGAGGCTCACCTTCGCGAAGTTGCTCAGCGAGGTCTCGTAGCCGGTGGTGGCGTAGACCGCGGTGCACGCCTCGGCGGGCATCGCGACCTGGGAGGTCGCGATGCAGTTCGCGACGTCGGTGATGCTCGCCTCGTCGGGGTAGACCTCGAAGTGGACGTGCGGCCAGCGCCCGTCGTAGCAGGCGGGGTAGATGCTGGTGAAGGTGACGTTCCCGTCGGCGTCGGCGACCTGGACCCCGCGCAGGTAGTTCTCGTCCGTGATGCCGTCGCCGTAGAGGGAGTACTCGCCGTCGCGGTTGCAGTGCCACACGTAGACGGCGACTCCCTCGAAGGGGACGTTCCCGCCGGCGAGGTCGACGATGCTCAGCGTCAGGGTCATCGGGACGCCCTCGGCGGTGGTGGTGCTGGACCCGAAGCTGGAGCGGATGTCGCTGCGGACGACACCGCTCTGCTCCAGGACGTCGGGGCCGTTGGAGCCGTCGCCGGGGTACGGGCCGGCGGTCTCGTCGGGGATCTCGGTCAGGGAACCGCCGGCCGTCGCGCCGGCCGTCGAGCTGGACGAGGAGGAGGCGGTGGTCGTGTCGTCCCCGCAGGCGCCGAGGGTGAGCCCGGTCGCGCCCAGACCGATCAGGCCCAGCGCCCGCCGCCGGTCCAGCATCGTCGTGAGGTCGAACGCGAGCCCCTGGTCGTCGACGTCCTCGGCGGGGCGGGGGAGCGGGCGGCCCTGGTAGGTGGGGCGGGTTTCCTTCATGGCACCACCGTCGGGGCCCCGGCCCAGGACCAGCGGTGCTGCGTCAGTGCGTCCCCTGTGAGACGCGCCGGGCCACGACGAGGGCGCCCAGCGCGAACACCACGCACAGCGGCAGCGTCCCGGCGAAACCCGCCCACGCCGAGACGGCGCCGAACGCGGCGAACGCCAGACCGGTCAGCGCCATCGCGGTGCCGCCCCCGGCCGCGTCGCAGATCGTCAGCGCCGAGGACCCGGCGCCCTCCTGGCCGGGGGCGGACTGCTCCAGCACGAGGACGGTCGTGCGGGGGAACCCCAGGCCCATCCCGGCGCCGGCGGCGAACCAGCCCAGGGTGCTCACCGCCACCGACACCGCGGCCGCCGGGTCGAGCACCGCGACGGCGGCCTGGGCGCCGACCCCCACCAGCAGCAGCACCGAGCCGATCCGGACGGCGCGGGCGTGCGGCAGCCGGTCCCCGAGCCGCCCCTGCACGGCCGAGGCCGCCGCCCAGGCGATCGCGGCCGCCGTCAGCACGGCCCCGGCCAGGGTCAGCGGCACGTCGAACCGCTCGTGCAGCATCAGCGGCAGGTACACCTCGGTGCTGAAGAACGTCGCGGCCAGCAGGCCCCGCAGCAGCACGGTCGCGGGCAGCCCGCGGCGGGCCAGGAGGGTCCCGGCCGGCAGCAGCGGCCGCAGCGAGACGACCAGCACGACGAGCGCCGCGACGGCCAGGGCCCAGCGCCAGCCGCCGGTGGAGGTGGCCGAGCTGATCGCGACGACGGCCGCGGCGACCCCGGCGGCGGCGAGGAACCGGCTGCGCGGGAACGGGTCCGTCGTCCGCGCGGGGGAACCGACTCGCAGCAGCCTCGGCAGCACGGCCCCGGCCGCGACGACCACCAGGACGAGGACCCCGGAGAACACCCAGTGCCAGCCGAACGTCTCCCCGACGAACGCAGCCGCGGCGGGGCCCACGAGGGAGGGCAGCACCCAGGCCGCGGCGAACGCGCCGAACACGGCCGGGCGCAGGTTCGCCGGGAAGGCCAGGGCGACCAGGACGTACAGCGTGACGCTGATCCCGCCGGACCCGAGCCCCTGGAGGAACCGGGCGGCGACGAACACCGTCATCGTGGGGGCCAGGGCGGCGGCGAGCAGCCCGGCGCAGAACACGGCGAGGGCGGCCAGCAGCGGCCCGCCCGGCCCCCGGCGGTCCGACCAGCCGCCCGCGGCGACCATGCCGACGACGCTCGCGGCGAGGGTGGCGGCGAACGCGGTCGCGTAGGCGTCGCGGCCGCCGAGGTCGGCGCTGACCAGGGGCATGACGGTGGTCACGGCCAGGCTCTCGAACGCGGTCAGGAACACCAGGGCGGTCGTCCCGAGGGTGGTCACGAGGTACCGGCGGGAGAAGATCCCGGGGGTCCGGGCGGGGGTGGCGGTGCGGTCGGTGGTGCTCTGGGTCACCCCCGGCACGCTAGGACCTCCAGCGCGCTGGAGGTCGAGCCCACCCGTGCCGCCTCAGCCCGCCGGGACGTGCGCGCCCTGCTCCTCCAGCTGCCGGGCCAGCCACCGCTCCAGCTCCGGTGCGGGCAGCGGCCGGGCGTGCAGGTAGCCCTGCGTCTCGTCGCACCCCAGCGCCCGCAGCGCGTGCAGGACCTCCGGCGTCTCGACGCCCTCGGCGACCACCCGCAGCCCGAGGCGGTGCGCCAGGGCGACGGTGCCGGCCACGATGTCGTCGGCCCGGCGGTCCACCCCGACGTCGGCCACCAGCGAGCGGTCCAGCTTCAGCTCGACCGCGGGCAGGTCGCGCAGGTACGCCAGGGAGGAGTACCCCGTGCCGTAGTCGTCGATGCTGATGTCGACCCCGCGCGCCGACAGTTCGGTCAGCCGCGCGACCGAGCTCACCGCGTCGGCCATGATCGACGTCTCGGTCACCTCCAGCACCAGCCGCTGCGGCGGCAGCCCGGTGGCGGTCAGCACGTCGTCGACGAGGGCGACCAGCGCGGGACGGGTCAGGCACACCGCGGACAGGTTCACCGACAGCCGCAGGTCCCAGCCGGCGGCGCGCCAGCGGACCGCCTGGCCGGCGGCCTGCCGCAGCACCACGTCCGTCAGGGCCGGCACCAGGCCGTACTCCTCGACCAGCGGCAGGAACGCGTCCGGGGTGAGCAGCCCGCACCGGGGGTGGCGCCAGCGGACGAGGGCCTCCACGCCGACCACCCGGCCGTCGCCGCCGACCTGCGGCTGGTAGTGCACGTCCAGCCGCCCGGGGTCGATCCCGTCGGCGGCGTCGGGGTGGCCGAGGACGGTCTTCAGCTCCTCCACGAGCAGGGCCCGGTCGGCCGCCGCGCGGGTGGCGTCCGCGTCGTGCACCGCGGCCCCGGCCCCGCCGGCGGCCTTGGCGCGGTACATGGCGGCGTCGGCCAGCGCCAGCAGCTGCTCGGGGTCGCGGGCGTCCCGGCTGCCGGCGATGCCGATGCTGCCGCGGACCAGCAGGCGCCGCCCGTCGATGACGACGGGGCGCGACGTCGCCCGGGTCAGGGTGTCCACGACGGCCCGCGCGGCCTCCGGCGACGGGGTGGGCAGGACGACGGCGAACTCGTCCCCGCCCAGGCGGGCGCTGAAGCCGTGCGGACCGGCGGCGGTGCGCAGCACGGCGGCGGCGCGGCGCAGCAGCTCGTCCCCGACGCTGTGGCCGAACCGGTCGTTCACCTGCTTGAACCCGTCGAGGTCGACGGTGAGCAGGGTCAGCTCGCGGCCGGCGTCGAAGTCGCCGCGCAGCCTCTGGTGCAGCGCCCGGCGGTTGGCCAGGCCGGTCAGGTCGTCGGTCAGCGCCTCCCGCCGGTGCACGACGAGGTCGGCGAGCAGCCGGATCAGGCGCACGCCGCGGATCGAGACGCTGACCGCGCCGATCCCCGCGGCCAGCGCGGCGGTGCGGATGGCCGTGTCCGCCAGGGCGCCGGTGCTCAGGCCCGCGGCGACGAGCACCGCCACGCAGGCCAGCAGGACCACGAAGGCGCCGGCGGTGGGTGCGGCCGTCGTGACGGGGCGGGCCAGCGGCGGCGCCGCGCGCAGCACCGCCGCGACCGCCAGGGTGACGACCAGCAGCGTCCAGCCCGTCTCGGACAGCGGCCCGTTGCCCGCGGCCGCGGCCGGGTCCAGCACCCCGGCCAGCTCCACGGCCACCGTCGCGGCCAGGGACGCTGTGAGGGCCCAGGTGCGGGCGTCGCGCCGCAGACCGCCCAGGTGCAGGACGGTGGCGGCGGTGCCCAGCAGGGTGGTCTCGGCGGCCAGCCGCAGCAGCCACAGCTGCTCCTGCCACAGCGGCCACTGCGCGACGGGGGAGCCCACCACCGGCAGGAGCAGGGCGCCCAGGGCGGTCAGGGCGAACAGGGACCCCAGGCCGTTGAGCCAGTCCCCGGGTTCGGCCAGCAGCGTCCCGTGGCGGTTCCACCGGATGACGCCCTGGTACATCGGGACGCACGCGGCGAGGACGCCCACGGCCAGCAGTGCGCCGCCGCCGCCGGTCCCGGCCAGGGGACCGGCGACCGTGAGGCAGTCCGCCACCCCGGCCACGGCCGCGGAGGCCGCGGCCACCCAGGCCGTGCGGGCGAACCAGCGCCACACCGGGGTCTCGGCGCGCACCGCCCGGGCCCGCCAGGTCAGCACGACCGCGGCGCTGGTGAACATCAGCAGCCGCAGCGCCGAGCGCACCGCCACCGGCCACAGGGCGTCGCCCCCGGGCGTGCCCGCCTCCAGCAGCAGGCCCGTCGGGACGCGGGCCTGCGCCACGGTCAGCACGACCGCGCTCGCGAGGCAGAGGGCGACGGCGGGCAGGGGTGAGCCGCCGATCACCGCCCGCCGCGCGGTCCCCAGGACGTCCACACCCTCAGCATCGACCGTTCCCGCGGTGACGGTGAGACTCCGATCGAGCGACGACCCGTCAGCCCTGCTCCCGCGCGACGTCGCGCAGCGCGTCCAGGACGGTGCGGACCCCGCGCCGGGCCAGCGCCTCGGGCCGCAGCAGCGCGTCGACGCACCGGTTCAGGCCCACGTCGGCCAGCGGCCGCACCACGACGCCCGGTTCGGGGCGGGTGGTGCGCGCCGGCAGCAGCGCGAGCGCGTCCCCGGAGGCCACCACGGAGGCGGCGACGAAGAACTCGTTGATGCGGTGCACGACGTCCAGGGGGCGCCGGGCGGCGGCGGCGACCACGTCGAGGGCCCCGGCCAGCGGGAACCCCTCGTGCACCGAGATCCACCGCTCGCCCGCGACGTCGGCGACGGTGAGCTCCTCGCGGTCGGCGAGCCGGTGACCGGCGGCGAGCGCGACGTGCAGGGGCTCGACGAGCAGCGGGACGACCCGCAGCCGCCGCGTGGGCCAGCCGGGACCGGCCTGCGGGCGGTGGGCGACCACCACGTCGTAGTCGGCCACCAGGGTGGGGAAGTCCTGCTGGGCGACGTCCTCGTCGGCGCACCGCAGCGGCGGGGTCCCGTCCAGGGCGGTGAGCAGCGGCCCGAACCAGGCGAGGGCGGCGGAGTGGAAGGCGGCGACGGAGACCGGGGTGGCGGGGGACTCCAGGTGGTCGGCGACGGCGCGGCGGGCCGCGTCCATGGCGGTGGCGACGTCGACGGCCGCCGCGGCCAGCGCCTCGCCCGCCGGGGTCAGGACGAGCCCGCGCCCGCGCCGGGCGGTCAGCGGCGTGGGGCTGGTGCGCTGCAGCGCCGCCAGCTGCTGCGACACCGCCGAGGGGGTGACGTGCAGGGCCCGGGCCACCGCGACGAGGCTGCCGCGCTCGGACAGTTCCCGCAGGACCCTCAGCTGCCGTTCGTCCATGCAGCGATGCTAAACAGACGGTTCAGGAACCGGCGCTGGACTGCACGGTTGCCCCGGCGCATCCTCGACGGGTGCGTGATCGTCGGGTGGACGCCCTGCTGCTGGCCGTCGCCGTGGTGTGGGGCAGCAGCTACCTCGCGGCGAAGGTGCTCGTCGACGTCGCCGGGGCGCTGCCCGTCCTGACGCTGCGCTACGCCGTGGCGGCGCTCGCGCTCGGCGCCGTGGTCGCGCTCACCCGCGCCCGGGTGGGCCGCGACGAGCTGCGCTGGGGGCTGGTCCTGGGCCTGTCGCAGGCCGCGGTCCTGCTCCTGGAGACGTTCGGCCTGGCCGGGACGACCGCCACGAACGCGGGTCTGCTGATCTCCACCACGATCCTGCTGACCCCCGCCGTCGAGGGGCTCGTCACCCGGTCCTGGCTGCCGCCGTCGTTCTTCGCCGCGGCCCTGGTCGCCGTCGTCGGGATCGGGCTGCTCGTGGGGGGCGGCGGCTGGCGCGTCCCCAGCGGCGGCGACCTGCTGGTGCTGGCCGCCGCGCTCGTGCGGGCCGCCCACGTCACGGCGATCGGCCGGGTGACGCGGCGGACGCCGCTGGACCTGCGCGGCCTGACGCTCGTCCAGCTCGCCGTCGGCGCCGGTGTGGGCCTGCTGCTGTCCCCGGGTGCGTCGCTGGCCCTGGCGCGGACGGCGACGCCCGCGCAGTGGGCCCAGATCGCCTACCTGGCCCTGGGGTGCAGCGTCTTCGCGTTCCTGGCGCAGTCGTGGGCGGTGCGCCGGACCTCCGCGGCCCGCGCGAGCCTGCTGCTGGGGACCGAACCGCTGTGGGCGGTGGTGTGCGGGCTGGCGCTGGCCGGGGACGCGCTGGGGGTCGCCGGGCTCGCCGGGGCGGTGCTGCTGCTCGGGGCGACGTTCGCCGGGCAGCGCATCGAGACCCGCGCCGGTGCGGCGGTCCCGGCGCCCCGCGCGGACCCGGCCGTGCCTCCCGCCCACCTCGTCCGGGCCCGGTCCGGCTGGCAGGATCGACCCCGTGAGTGAGAACCCGAGCACGATCGACCGGATGCGCGCCCTGCCCAAGGTGTCGCTGCACGACCACCTCGACGGCGGGCTGCGTCCGTCGACGATCGTCGAGATCGCGCAGGCCAACGGCCACCGGCTGCCGACGACGGACCCCGAGGAGCTGCGCGCCTGGTTCCGCGACGCGGCCGACTCCGGCACCCTCGTCCGCTACCTGGAGACGTTCGACCACACCATCGCGGTCATGCAGGACCGCGAGTCCCTGGCCCGGGTCGCCACCGAGGCCGTCCTGGACCTCGCCGCCGACGGCGTCGTCTACGGCGAGCTGCGCTACGCCCCCGAGCAGCACCTGCAGCAGGGCCTGACCCTCGACGAGGTCGTCGTCGCGGTCGAGGAGGGCATGCGCCGCGGGGAGCAGCTCGCCGCCGAGGCGGGCACCCCGATCACGGTCGGCACCCTCGTCACCGCCATGCGGCACGCCGACCGCGGCCTGGAGATCGCCGAGCTCGCGCTGCGGCACCGCGACGCCGGCGTCGTGGGGTTCGACATCGCCGGGGCCGAGATCGGGTTCCCGCCCTCGAACCACCTCGCCGCGTTCGACCGGCTGCACGCGGAGAACTTCCCGGTCACCATCCACGCGGGGGAGGCGTTCGGGCTGCCGAGCATCGCCGACGCCCTGCACACCTGCGGCGCCGAGCGCATCGGCCACGGCGTCCGCATCGTCGAGGACGTCGAGCTCGGGGAGGGCCGCGACGAGCTCGGCCTGCCGAACGCCCGCCTCGGCCGCCTCGCGACGTGGGTCCGCGACCGCGGGATCGTGCTGGAGCTGTGCCCGTCGAGCAACGTGCAGACGGGCGCGGCGACCAGCGTCGCCGAGCACCCGGTCACGGTCCTGAAGGACCTCGGGTTCTCGGTGACCGTGAACACCGACAACCGGCTGATGTCGGGGACGTCGCTGTCGCGGGAGTTCGCGCTGCTCGTCGACGAGGCCGGCTGGGACGTGGCCGACGTCGAACGGGCCACGATCACGGCGCTGTCGGCGTCGTTCCTGCCGTTCCCGCAGCGCCTGGCGCTGGCCGCGAACGTGATCCGCCCGGCCTACGCGTCCTGACCGTACGTCCTGAGCACGTCGCGGGCCGTCCTGACGAGGTCCGCGACGAGCTCGGGCGGGTCGAGCACGACGACGAGCGTCCCGAGGCCGAGCAGCACCGCCCGGGCCGCGGGCAGCGCGCGGAACACCGCGCCGACCTCCAGGAACGCCCCCCGGTCGAGGACGACCGGTTCGGCGACCAGCTGCGCGTCGGCGATGCGCAGCAGCATCCCGGCGTCGTCGCGGGCCACCCGCAGCCGCACGGCCACCCCGGGCGCCGGGAGCCGCTCCACCTGCTCGCGCAGCCGCGCCCACACCGCGGGCAGGTCCGGCAGGTCGGCGGGGACGGGCTCGGCCAGCACCTCCACACCGGTGACGCGGTCGACGCGGAACAGCCGTTCGCCGGCGTCGGTGCGGGCCACCAGGTACCAGGTGCCGCCCTTGGCGACGAGGCCGATCGGGGCCAGGACGCGGGTCGAGGCCCGGGTGGCGCCCGCGGAGCGGTAGGTCACCCGCACCGCGCGCGCGGAGAACACCGCCTCCTGGAGCGCGGCGAGGTGCGGCGGGGTCGACTCCCGCGAGCGCCAGCCGGCGGGTTCGACGAGGACCCGCTCGGCGGCGCGCTGGAACGGGGCGCGCCGGTCGGCGGGGGTGGCGGCCAGGAGCTTGCGCACCGCGGACTCCCAGGCGGGGCGTTGCGGGTCGTCGACGCCGGCGGAGCCGGAGAACAGCGCCCGGGCCTCGGCGGTGGTGAACCCGGTGACGTCGGTGCGCCAGTCGGGCACCAGTGAGATCCCGCCGCCGCGGCCGCGTTCGGTCCAGACCGGGACCCCGGCGGTGGACAGGGCCTCGACGTCGCGCAGGACGGTGCGGGGGGAGACCTCCAGCCGGGCGGCGAGGTCGGGGGCGGTCAGCCGGCCGTGGGTCTGGAGGAGGAACAGCAGGGACAGCAGGCGGTCGGCGCGCACGGTCCCGAGGATCGCACGAGAACATGACAGGAGGTGTCGTGTTCAGGTGGCACGGTGGTTCCCATGACCGATCCTCGTGACCTCATGCACCGCGCCGCCGACCTCGCCGGCGTCCTCGTCGCCGCCGTCCCCGCCGGGGCCGGTGACCGCCCCACGCCCTGCACCGAGTGGTCCGTCGACGACCTGCGCGGCCACCTGGTGGCCGTGACCGCCCGCGTCGCCCACATCGCCCGCGGTGGTTTCCCCTTCGACCTGCCCACCCTGGTCGAGGCCGAACCCGCGGAGGGTTTCGCCGCGGCGTACTCCGCCGGGATCGCCGGGGTCCGGCAGGCCTGGGCCGACGACGAACTCCTGGCCCGCACCGTCCACCACCCCGCCGGGGACCTGCCGGGCGCGGCGGCGGCGATGATCTACGCCCAGGAGTTCGCGACCCACGCCGTGGACCTCGCCGTCGCCGTCGGGCGCACGGACCTGCTCGACGAGGAGTTCCTCGCGCAGGTCCTGGAGATCTCGGTGCGTTTCGTGCCCGCCGAGCGGGACGGTTTCCCGTTCGCCCCGCCGGTGCCCGTCGCCGACGACGCCCCCGTGCACGTCCGGTTGTCCGCCTGGCTCGGGCGCGCGCTGCCCGCCCCGGTCCCGAACTGACCCTCCCGCCGCGATCGAGGACTACCGCGCCGCGGCGGTGTTTCCTCGATCGCGGGGGAGTTTCCTCGATCGCGGGGTGGGGTCAGGAGCGGGCGCGGTGCGCCTTGGCGATCTTCTTCCACTCGCGGCGGCGGTCGGCGGCCAGCCGGGCGTCGGAGCGGGAGGCGAACCACGCCTGCTCACGCCCCAGCCGCCGGTAGTTGTCCAGCCGGCGCTGGTCCAGGACCCCGGCGCCGATCGCGGCGAGCACGGCGCAGCCGGGTTCGGAGACGTGCGAGCAGTCGGAGAACCGGCAGTCGACGGCGACGTCCTCGACGTCGGCGAACGTCCGGTCGAGGGCGTCGCCGAGTTCGGTGACGCCCAGGGTCCGCAGGCCGGGGGTGTCCACCAGGACCAGCCCGCCGGGGACCGGGACGAGTTCGCGGGTCACCGTGGTGTGCCGGCCCTTGCCGTCCACGGAGCGGACCGCGCCGACCTCGAACCGGTCCTCGCCGAGCAGCAGGTTCGCGAGCGTCGACTTCCCGGCCCCGGACACCCCGAGCAGGACCACGGTGCCGCGCAGGTGGTTCCGCAGTTCCCCGACCGAGGCCGGGTCGTCGTGCCGGACCGCGACGACCTCGACCCCCAGGGCGTCCCCGCGGACCCGGTCGAGGACCTCGGCGAGTTCGGCGTCGTCGAGCAGGTCGCTCTTGGTGAGCGCCACGACGGGCTGGGCGCCGGAGTTCCAGGCCAGGGCCAGGAAGCGTTCCACCTTGCCGTTCGTGGTCCGCGCGTCGGCGCCGAGGGCGATGACGACCGTGTCGACGTTCGCGGCGAGCTGGTGCTCGGCGGAACGGCCGGTCACCGAGGCGCGGGCCAGGACCGTGCGGCGGGGCAGGACCCCGACGACGCGGGCGCCGTGCGGGTCGTCGAGCAGGAGCCCGACCCAGTCGCCGGTGGTGGGGGCGGGGACGAGGTGACCGGCGGGGGTCTCGACCCGCTGCGGCCCGAGCGGCGTCTCGACGTCGCACGCCCCGCGGTGCACCCGCACCACCCGCGCGGGCAGCAGGTGCCGGCCCGCGTGCGGGGACGCCTCGTGGAACGCCCGCCAGCGACTGGCCCAGTCGTCGTCCCAGCCGAGCCGGGCCAGCGGGTCGGCGGGGTTCACGTCGGTCAACACGCCACGAGGCTAGGTTTCGCCCGAACCCGGCGGCGAGGGGTTTTCCGGCGGCGCCGGTCCAGGGTGGTGACGGCGCGGAGGGTCAGGCGGGCAGGACCGCCCCGGTGAACAGCGCGCCGACCAGGTGCAGGTCGTCCAGACCGGCCAGTTCGGCCGGCGGCAGCGGCGCCAGGACGCGGGTCCCGGCCTCGGCGCAGGCCAGCCGCAGGTCGGCGTCGTACTCCTGCGGCGCGGCCCGCGCGTCCAGCAGCGCGACGGTCGTGGCGAGCTTGCGCACGGTGTCGGGGTCGCGGGCGACGACGGTGACCGCCGCGGCCGGGAACTCCGCGGCCACGACGTCGACGAGCGAGCCGACGGCGGCGGACTCGTGGGCCACGACGCAGCGCGCCCCGGCCGCCAGGGCCGAGCACAGCGCCCGGGCCGCGCCGCCGAACTCCTCCGGCGGCAGGATCGCGACCGGCGGCGGGCGCCGGCCCCCGGCGGCGACGGGCAGCAGCAGGTCGAGCTTGTCGGCCCACCCGGCCCAGCGCACGATCGTGTCGACGCAGCCGTCGACCTGCGCGACGGCCTCGGAGATGCGGCAGCGGTGCGCGCGGCGGACCTGCTCGACGAACGCGCCCCGGCCGGCCTCGACCTCCGAGGCGGCGGCCAGCAGGGCCCGGCCACGGCGCGCGGCGCTGTGCGCGGGTGACCTGCTCCCCACCGGCCGACCCGCCGGGGAGTCACCCACGGCACGCCCGGACCAGGTCCAGGGCGTCGCGGCGCGGGTCCGGCGGCGCGGGCACCTCGGTGCCGAGCTCGCCGCCCCAGACGGTGACCGACCCGGCCCCGGCCAGGTGCGGCAGCGCGTCGGCCGCCGAGCGGATCGAGCGCACCCCCACGACCGGTCCCGGCGGCGGCCAGGCGCTGTGCCGGCCGACCGTCGCCAGCCCCGGGGGCGCCCACCAGCCGCCGGCGGGCAGTCCGGCGGGCAGGCCCGCGGTCGCGTCGAGCACCTCGCGCGCGGCGCGGGCCAGGTGCGGGGTGGGGACGGGCCCCACGGCGGTGGCCCGGTCCAGGGGGTGACCGGTCCGCAGCCGCGCCACGACCGGGGCGGTGCGGGCGACGAGCGCGTCCACGACCGTCCGCTCGGCCAGGACGCGGGACCCGCCCGGGCGTTCGTGGGCGCCGCCGATCGCGGCCTGCACCAGGGCCGTGGCGACCTCCTCCAGGTCGGCCCCGGTCAGCACCACGTCGACGTGCGGGGCGTCGACCCGGTGCAGCAGCGGCGTCCCCCGGCGGGCCAGGGCGACCCCGACCCCGCGCAGGTCCTCGGCGGACCCGTCGGCGCGGACCGCGACGAGGTCGGGGTGGGACCACAGGGCCGCGTCGGCCGCGGCGTCGGCCCCGGGCGCCGAGCGCACCAGGCCCGGCGGGAGCCCGGCCTCCTCGAACAGGCGGACGAACTGCCGGGCGGTCGCGGCGGCGGCCGGGCGGGCCCGCAGGACGACCCCGCAGCCGGTGGCCAGGGCGGCGACGACGGCGCTGAGCGCGTCCGCGGCGCTGGTCCGCCAGGTGGTGAGCAGCACGACGACCCCGCCGCCGGGCCGGTGCGCGGCCCCGACGGCCTCCAGCTTGTCGGCCCAGCCGGCGGCGGAGAAGGCGGCGGCGTGGGCGGCGGGGGCGTCGAGGGTGAAACCGGCGGCCAGGGGGCGGCCGGTGGTGAGGGCGGCGGTGACGGCGAGCGCGCGGACGTGGCCGGCCAGCACGTCGGAGACGGCGAAGCAGAACCGCGCCCGGTCCTCGGCGGACAGCCAGGCCCAGTCGGTGCGGCTGGTGGCGGCGACGGCGGAGGCGATGTCGCGGGCCAGGTCGGGGGAGGTGTCCTCGACGCGCAGCAGGCGCTCGCCGGTGGTGGGGGCCAGGACGTCGAGCAGTTCGCCGGTCCCGGTGGCGCGCCCGTCGCCGGGGCCGTCGGCCAGGACGAGGCCGGGGACCTCGTCGGGCAGCGCCGCGGGCAGCGACGCGGCGGGGGGCGGGGTGGCGGCGAGGGACTCGTCGGCGGCCGGCAGGTCCCGGGTGGTCACGCGCAGCGGGGACTCCCGCGGGGCGGACAGACCCGCGACAGCGTCCGGTAGCGGAGTGCTCACGAAGAGTGAGTCTACTGAGGTTCCTGTGTCCTGAGAGGGCCGTTCGGGGGAGAGGTCGAGCGCCCTGGCAAGGTGGTCGCCGTGCCCGTCCACACCCACGCCACCGGCGAGACGCACTCGCACGACCCCCAGCCCCTCCCGCCGGACCCGGTCAGCTCCCCGGGGGACGGGCGGGACTTCGCCTGGTACGCCGGGGACCACCACATCCACACCACCTTCTCCCGCGACGCCATGTACAGCGTCGACGACCAGGTGCGCCGCGGGCGCGAGTGCGGCCTCGACTGGATGGTCATCACCGACCACGGCGGACCCGACCACGCCAAGCAGTCCGTCGCCCTGCAGACCCCGCTCATCGCCGAAGCCCGCCGCCGCCACGACGTCCTCGTCTTCCAGGGCATGGAGTGGAACATCCCCGGCGCCGAGCACGCCACCTTCATCGCCCCCGAGCACGCCGGCACCCCCGACCTGCTCCAGCGCTTCGAGCGGATGTTCGACGGCGACGTCCTCGCCGCCCGGCAGAACCCCACCGGCCCCCGGCTCATCGACCACTCCGTCGAGGGCGGCCCCGTCGCCGAGCAGCTCGGCCTCGACGCCCTGGCCTGGCTCACCGAGGAACTGCGCACCGGGACCGTCGGCGAGGCGCTCATCCTGTCCAACCACCCCATGCGCACCGGCCGGGTGTCCCCGTCGAAGGTCCGCGGCTGGCGCGACGCCGCCCCCGGCCTGTTCATCGGCTGGGAGGGCGCCCCCGGCCACCAGGCCGCCGCGCTGCCGGCCCCCCTGGGCCGCGGCCGCGGCCGCGGCCAGTACGACGAGTCCCCCGGGAAGTGGTCCTTCCCGGGCTACGACCTCGACCAGTACCGCACCTGGGGCGGGTTCGACGCCGCCACCGCGCGCATGGGCGGGCTGTGGGACTCCCTGCTCGCCGAGGGCCTTCCGTGGTGGATCACCGCGAACTCCGACAACCACTTCGACATCGGCGACACCGTGCGCGTGGGGAACCCCTCCGCGGAGCACTACCGCCGGCACGGCTCGCGCGGCGAACCCGTCGAGACCGGCGTCGTCCAGCACGGCTACGTCGACTTCGCCCCCGGGTTCTACTCCCGCACCTGCGTCGGCTCACCCGTCCGCGACTACCGCTCGATCATGGCCGCCCTGCGCGCCGGGCGGGTCTTCGTCGTCCACGGCGGGCTCGTGGCCGCCGTCGAGGGCCGCGTCCGCACCGGGCCCGGGCCCGGCGTCACGTTCGGCGCCCGCACCACCGTCGAGCGCGGCGGGGACGTCGAGGTCGAACTGGTCGTCGACCCCGCCACCGCGCCCAACGGCAGCGGCGAGGTCCCCCGCTCGGCGCGCTGGGACGTCATCGTCGGAACCGTCACCGGGCGGGTCACCGACCGCGACCTGTTCGAGGCCCCCGGCACCCGCGTCGTGGAGAGCTTCGAGATGCCCCGCACGGGCGGGCGGCAGGTGTTCCGCACGGTGCTGCGGAACGTCGCCGACCCCCTCTACGTCCGGTTCCGCGGCAGCGACGGCAAGCACGCCGACGCCGACGGGCACCCGCGGGTGGACCGCATCGGCGACTCCGACCCCTGGGACGACCTGTGGTGCTACACGAACCCGGTGTTCGTCGACGTGCGCTGACGTGCGCCGAGGGCGGGGGCGGTCCCGACCGCCGGGTCCGCCTCCCGGGGTCCACGTGGTGCCGGGCGTACGAGGTGCTGCACCCGTGAGGCGACACGCCGGTGGTCGGCGCTCGAGCGCCGGCGTGTCGACTGCCGGGTGCGACATTCGCGTATGCGGCGGCTGACCTCGCGGTCATCCCGCACTCAGCGCGCGATCCTGATCGGCCGGGAGCATTCGCTCATGTCGATGACCACGCGGTCTCAGCCACGCGGACAAAGGGGTTGCCTGGTGCGATGACGGCGATCACGGTGCCTCTGTGGAGACGACGTCGCTACCCGACCCTGACTGCTGGCTCAGCCCCCTGGCGCGAGTCGACCGGTCACCCATCGAAGGCGAGGGACTGTTCGCCGCCGCCCCCATCGCGCAGGGCACGGTGATCAGCCGCTTCGGCGGGCGGCTTGTCACCGATGACGAGCTGCGTCGGCTCCTCACCAGAGCAGCCGGCACAGGCAACTACGTGGATACGCTCTCCATTCGCCGAGACCTCAACCTCGTCTTGCCGCCGAACGTCCCCAACCACGCCGGCAACCACAGCTGCAACCCCAACTTGTGGTGGGTCGACCCCTACGCCGTCGCTGCTCGGCGCAACATCGAACCCGGCGAGGAACTGACCCTCGACTACGCGACGATCACCGACGACCCCAGCTTCGAGATGCCGTGCTCGTGCCGCTCCGCAGCCTGCCGCGGCCAGGTCACCGGCCGGGACTGGCAGCTGCCCCAGCTGCAGGCGGAGTACGGACAGCACTGGGTGCCCGTCCTGCGAGAGCACATCGTCGGCTCGTGACCCATCAGCCGTCCTGCCTAGCCTTGAGTCAGGAGTGACCATGTGGAGTCAGAGGGGCGACTTACCGGTATCCCGCGTATCCCGCGTATCCCGCGTTGTGCGCGCTGGTGCTCACGACTTCACGGTCGTCTCAAAGGGCGAGAGACCGCGCAGCAGTGAATCCAACCGCCGGCTCCTAGGGTGAGCGCATGACGCCGGGGGTCACCGTCCGCCGCGCACGACCCAGCGACGCGCCGCAGATGGCGCGGGTGCACGCCACCTCCTGGCAGCAGACCTACCGCGGCCTGATACCCGACTCCGTCCTGGACGACCCCGACCTCCTCCCGGCCCGCGAACGCTTCTGGACCGGCGCCCTCACCCAGGAACGCTGGAGCAGCAACCGCACCGCGGTCGCCGAAGTAGACGGCACCATCGTCGGCATCGCCATGTCCGGCCCCGCACAGGAGCCCGACGCCACCGAGCAGTCCCAGCTTCACCTCATCTACGTCGACGCAGCCCACCACGGCGGCGGAGCAGGATCAGCACTGCTCAACGCCGTCCTCGACCCCGACGAGTCGGCTGCCCTGTGGGTCGCAGACCCCAACCCTCGTGCCCAGGCCTTCTACAGCAAGCACCGCTTCGCCCCCGACGGACGCAGCAAGACCGAGGACGGCGTGCGCGAGGTCCGATGGGCCCGCCCCACTGCTACGTCCTAGCGACCGCAGTCCTGCTCCGCCCTCGACATCACGGTCATCCCGCAGACATTGCGCGGTCCCGTCGAACTCAGTGAGCCCTTGTCAGTAGAGGCAAGGCGCTTCTCGTGGGAGACGGCCGCCGCTAGTGCAGCGGCGCTGCTGGTTGGCGCTGCTCGTGCCTCGCCGCCAGGGCGGCGCTTCGCGCCAGCGTCCTGTTAGCTCCTGCCCCTCCGACGCTCGATCCTGACCGGCCGCACGGCGGGGGCAAGTCGAGCGAGCGAAGCTCGATCCCGCCGGTCCAGACCATTTTGAGCTGGGCCGCTGCCGGCCTCGCTCCTCGGCCAGCTGACTACGCGGCCCGCTTTAAGATCGTCCTTCCTGCGGGGCGTCCCTCGAATCGCGGACAAGCTCGCGCCTTACGGGTACCTCCCGTCGCGTTCAGGCCGGCCCTGATTTCACCTCGCCGTGAGGGGCGGTGAGCGGTCGGCGGCGCCAGCCGCGCAGATCCCCACCGTCCGGTTCCGGCTCACCAGCTCGCACCGACCGGTGCCAGCACCGAGCCACAGACGGGATCAAACATGCCCCAGCAGTACCGGACCGACACCACGGTCCCGGCGATCAACAACACCAACGCCAGCGGCACCGCCCACATCGTCGCCTTCCGCGAGCACGGCGTCGGCTACAGCGAATGGAACACCGCGGTGGAGGAACTGACACGCGACCCAGAGGAGCCCTTCGGCTTCCGCGCCGAGGTCGGCATCACCGCGCAGATCACCAAGCAGATCACCGACCCGATCACCGCGCTGAACCTCATCAATCGCTACCGCTTCTTCCTCGGCGACGCGCAGGCCACCGAGTCCGGCGAAGACGACGAGTTGGAGCCGGTGGCCTACGTCGACGACCAGCCGTGCATGCACGTGCGGGCGACGATGCGGGATCTGTCCGGCACCATGGCCCGGCACGTGAGCGCGATCCAGGCGCTGCTTGCGGGCCACCGGCGGAGTTCGCCTTCACCGCCTCTTCCCCAGGGCCTGCTGTACCTGCCGCAGGAGGGCCTGCACCTGGGCATCACCTAACTGGACGCGCAGCGATCACCTAACTGGACGCGCAGCGGCCCGGCGTGAGCGTGACGGTTTGCCCGATGCCCTGGCTCATGCGTCGGAGCGTGGAGTCGCCTCAACGTGAGTACCAACGGATCAGTCACAAAGACAGGATTGATCGTGACCCCGGGTGGGTGCGGCTGTGCCGGGAGAGTGGTTGCAGCGCTTGCGTCAGTCAAAGGTTGTGGGTGAGGACTGCAGCGGCTTCTAAGCTCGGCCATCCTGCTGAACGTTGATTGGTGAGGACATGCGGCGCCACAAGGCGGAGAAGTTCGCGCGTACTGGAGCGCTCGCGCTCATGGCGAGCTTGAGCTTGAGCGGTTGCGCTGGACCGGTTGCCTCAACCGATACGCCCGCCGCAGTACCACCGTCAGCACAACCCACAGTCACACCCTCCCCGGCGCTGTCGCCGACTCAAACCTCAGCGACAACCTCGCCAACGGCGGATACTCCACGGCACGAAGACCGCACGTCTCTTGCTGCATCCTCCGAGGTAGGCACCGACCGACTCGCGGCTGAGTCCACCTCAGGACTGGACGAATCGAGTGGAGGCGCAGTCGGCGAGAGGCCCAGCGAGGCGCTGAGCCTGCCGCCGATGCTCGAAATGGGCTGTGCTCTACCGCGGGTTGTCTACGACGACGGGATTCTTGGCCCTTACTACCTGTTTGAGCCACACGCTCGCATCAGGTACGCGGGACTCAGCGCGACAGTGACCATGAGTGTCGATGGATTCGATGGGCATCGAATCGAGACGTCGCGAGACTACGATGACGACACCACGTTCCAGGATGTCGACCTGTCCCACGAGTTCTACAACACGCGGACCGATGAGGAACGGTTCTATGGCGAGGGCAAGGTGAAGGAGCACGTCTTGCGCGCCGTCATCACCGATGAGGCGGGTCGCACCTTCGAGTCCAGTTGCTCCTTCAATCTTAGCTACCCCTGACTCCGCAGCTCATTTCGACGCAGGGCCGAGGCTCCTGGCTCGGGGTTTATTGAGACTTTGTCGCTAGCGATCGACGGTTGCTGGCAAAGGCTCGGTGTGTTCCCATCGGAGCGCATTCATCTACGATCCGCCACATTGGTGCTGTGCCCGTCATCGAGTCCGTCGAGGTGCTGCTGAAGGACGCGCGTCGGCGTGCGGGCCTGACGCAGACCCAAGTGGGCCAGCGCGCCGGAGTGACCCAGAGCGTCATCAGCGACTACGAATCCGGACACCGCCAGCCCTCGCTGCCCACCCTGCTGCACCTGCTGCGCGCCAGCGGTCACCTGCTGGACGCCTCCTTGATCGCCATCGACTCCCCACCCGCCGCCCCGCTGACCGGACCCCTGGGACAGCGCCGGCGCCGACGCGAGGTCGAGGCGATCGCCGCCGCCCACGGCGTGCACCACGGCCGCGTCTTCGGCAGCACCGCCCGCGGCACCGAACGCCCCGGCTCCGATGTCAACCTGTTCGTGGAGCTGCCCGCCGGGACCGGCTTGTTCGCCCTGGGACGCCTGCGCCGGGAACTGGAAGGCCTCCTCGGCGCCCCCGTCGACATGGTCCCCCGAGGACGGGCTGAATCCCGAGGTGCGCGCGCACGTGGAAGCCCGCCTGGTGCCCCTGTCCGAACCTCGTCGGAGGCCCAGCAGTTCCCCGGCCCCGCGCGGGTCGCCGGCACCGGGTGGTACGGCGTCCAGCGCCGGAACGGGTGCGTCGCTGCCCCACGGCATGCTCGGACCCCGGTGTCCGTGCAGGTGCGCTGAGACGTGCGCTGAGACGTCAGCGCACGTCCACCACCGCCGGGCGGCGGTAGGCCAGCCGGCGCAGCAGCGTCTCGGCCGGCCCCCGCCGCCCGGCCTGCTCCAGCGCCACCGCCAGCGCCACCGTCGCCGCCCACGTCGCCACCGCGACCAGCGCGATCGACCAGCTCGACAGGTGCTCACCCAGGCCCAGCCCCCAGGCGCTCATCAGCGGCGCGAACACCACCGACTGCGCCACGTAGCAGGTCATCGACCGGCGCCCGGTCGCCCGCAGCGCCCGCACCACCGGCCCGCGCGCCGGGCCCCAGCGCACGGCCAGCACTCCGAAGAGCGCGGCGTACCCCAGGCCGCAGGCCAGCCCGCTCAGGGACTGCACCGGCAGGAGACCGAAGTCGGCGGACCGGTCGATCCCCAGCACCCCGAGGTTCTGCAGGGCCAGCACCAGCCCCACCCCCCAGCCCACCGCGATGCCGGCCACCGCGGTCCGGCGCAGCAGCGGCAGGTGCTCGGCCGGGCGTTCCAGCACCTCGTGCCGGGCGGCGAGGAACGCCACCAGCACCGCGACCGGCGTCACCAGCAGCAGCAGCCCCTGCACCGGGGCCACCACCAGCCAGAACCCGAACCGGGCCGCCGCGGCCGGCAGGTAGGACTCGATCGCGGCCGGTTCGGGGATCGTGAACGCGTCGTCGCCGGCCGCCTCGGGACCGGCCAGCGCGGTGAGGACCGCGAGCGCCCCCACCAGCAGCGCGAACAGCAGCAGCAGACCCGTCAGGACCCCGATCCACACCTTGATCGTCCGGTCGCGGCGGTCGATGAACAACGCCGTCAGGACCAGCCCGGCGAGGCCGTAGGCGCCGATGACGTCGCCGAACCACAGCAGCAGCGCGTGCACGGCGCCGAACGCCACCATCCACCAGTGGCGACGGCGCAGCAGCCGCCGCGCCTGGTCGTGCGGGACGCCCGCGGCGTGCTGACGGCGGTACAGCTGCACGATCCCGTAGCCGAACAGGAACGCGAACATCGGGTACGTCCGGCCGTCGACGAGGACGATCGCCACGGTCTGCGCGACCCGGTCGGCCGTCCCGGCCTCGACGGGGTGCGCCCCGAACGTCCCCGAGGACGCGGCCCACAGGTAGAACGGGGCGTTCGCCACCGCGATGAGCAGCAGCATCGCCCCGCGCGCCACGTCCGGTGCCGGGCTGCGCCGGTCCAGCGGGGTGGAGGTCGCGAGCGGGGTGGTGGGACGGTCGGTGGTGTCCACCTCCCGATCCTCCTGCGGACCCGCCGCCGCGGGGTCCACCGAACGGTGCATCCCGCCTCCGCCCCGTGGCCGAGGCGGGCCGGCGGATCAGCCGAGGCCGGTCGCCGCGCGCACGTCCACCAGCACCGCGTCGAGGCGCTCGCGGGCCGCCCGCCGCACCTCGGCGAGGTCCTGCTCGCCGACGTCCGCGACGACCTCGCAGTAGCACTTCAGCTTGGGTTCGGTCCCGCTGGGCCGCACGACGACGCGGGTGCCGTCGGCCGTGCGGAACCGCAGCCCGTCCGTGGGCGGCAGGCCGTCGAGCCCGTCGGCCAGGTCCTCCACGCCCGTCACCGGGGACCCGCCCAGCCGCGCGGGGGGCTCACCCCGCAGCCGGGACATCGCGGCCGGGATGAGCGCCAGGTCCTCCACGCGCAGCGTCACCGGGGCGGTCAGGTGCACCCCGTCGGCACGGTCGAGGTCGTCCAGGACGTCGAGCAGGGTCCGGCCGGCGGCCAGTTCGCGGCGCACGACGCCCGCGGCCAGCAGCGAGGCGGAGATGCCGTCCTTGTCGCGCACGACCTCCGGGGCCACGCAGTACCCGATCGCCTCCTCGTACCCGAAGGTCAGGCCGGGCACCCGCGCGATCCACTTGAAACCCGTCAGGGCCGACGCGAACCGCGCCCCGTGCCGGGCCGCGACCCGCGCCAGCGCCTGCGAGCTGACGACGGAGCAGGCCAGCACCGCCCCCGGCGCGGCCAGTTCCTCGCCGAGCACGCGGCCGAGGTCGTCGCCGGAGAGCTGGGTGAAACCGCCCGGGCCCGGGACCGCGACGCAGCAGCGGTCCGCGTCGGGGTCGACGGCCAGGACGACGTCGGCGCCCACCCGGCCGGCGAGGGCGACCGCGCGGTCCAGGGCGCCGGGTTCCTCCGGGTTCGGGAACGGGACGGTCGGGAACGCCGGGTCCGGCCCGGCCTGTTCAGGGACCGGGTGCACGTCGGTGAAACCGCTGCGGCGCAACGCCTCCACCAGCACGTCGTTGCCGACCCCGTGCATCGCGGTGACGACGACGCGGGGGTCGCGGCCCGGCGCGGGCCGCACGGCCGCGGTGATCGCGGCCAGGTACTCCTCGACCACCTCAGCGCCCAGGACGGTCCAGCCGTCGCGCGCGCGGGGCAGGTCGGCCAGCGGGCCGACCGCGGCGATCCGTTCGGCGATCTCGGCGTCCACCGGGGCGACGATCTGCACGCCGCGGCCCTCCGGGCCGGTGGCCCGGCCGCCGAGGTACACCTTGTACCCGTTGTCGCGGGCGGGGTTGTGGCTGGCGGTGACCATGACGCCCGCGTCGGCCGCCAGGTGCCGCACGGCGAAGGCGAGCACCGGCGTCGGCAGCGGGCCGGGCAGCAGCACCACCTCGCAGCCGGCGGCGGTCAGGACGGCGGCGGAGTCGTCGGCGAACTCGCGCGACCCGCGCCGGGCGTCGAGGCCGACCACGACCCGCGGCCGCTCGAACCGGCTGGTCAGCCACGCGCCCAGCCCGGCCGCGGCGCGCTGCACCACGGCCCGGTTCATGCGGTGCGGGCCGGCCCCCACGACGCCGCGCAGACCGGCGGTCCCGAACTCCAGCGGCCCGGAGAACCGGTCGGCGAGGTCGGCCAGGGCCTGCGGGGAACCGTCGTCCAGCAGGGCCTGCAGCTCGGCCCGGTCGCGGGGTTCGGGGTCGTCCTCGATCCAGGCGCGGACCCGGTCCGCCAGCGGTGCGCTCACGGGTTCACCCTACGAGGGTCCCGCGCGGGCCCGTGGCAGCATGGCGGGCGTGAGCATCCCCGTGGTCGTCCTCGCCGGGTTCCTCGGGGCGGGCAAGACGACGGTGCTCAACCAGCTGCTGCGCTCGGCCGCGGACGTGCGCGTCGGCGTCGTCGTCAACGACTTCGGGGCCGTCGGGATCGACGCCCTCCTGGTGGCGGGGTGGGCCGACAGCGCGGTGTCGCTGGAGAACGGCTGCCTGTGCTGCTCCACCGACGACGGCACCGTCGACGAGCTCCTGGCCCGGCTGACCGCCGGGGACCGCGGGGAGACGCTGGACGCCGTGCTCGTGGAGGCCAGCGGCGTCGCCGAGCCGTCCGCGATGGTGCGCCGGGTCCTGGCCAGCGAGGTCCCCGGCGTGCGCTACGGGGGGCTGGTCGTGGTCGTGGACGCCGTGGGGTTCGCCGCCACCCGCGCCCGGCACCCCGAGCTCGCCGACCACGTCGCGATGGCCGACGTGGTGCTCATCAGCAAGACCGACCTGGTGGACGAGGCGGCGGCCGGGCGCGTCGCGGCGCTGTGCCGGGAGCTGAACCCGTGGGCGCCGATCGTCCCGGCCGCCCGCGGCCGGGTCGACCCGCGGCTGCTGTTCGAGGAGCGGCCGGTGCGCCAGCGCCAGCTCGCCCTGGGTGAGACGGTCCCCGACGACGACCACGACACGCACCTGCACACCCGCTACGAGACCGTGGAGTTCCGCAGCCCGGCCCCGCTGGACCCGCGGCGGTTCGTGGAGTTCCTCGACGGCCGGCCCTCCGGGGTGTTCCGGGCGAAGGGTTTCGTGCGGTTCGCCGTCGAGGGTTTCGGCGAGCGGTACCTGCTGCAGGCCGTCGGGCCGGTCGTGCGGTTCGAGCGCGGCCGCTGGCCCCGGGGTTCGGAGCGGGTCACCGAACTGGTGCTCATCGGGGCGGGACTGGACGCCGACGACCTGCAGCGCCGGTTGCGGGCGTGCGTGCACGAGGGCGCACCCGTCGACGACGAGATGGCGATGATGGGGGTCCTGCGCAACACCGAGGGGGTGTGAGGCTCAGAACCCTTCCCGGTACTCCGCCGCCGCCTTCGGGTTCTGCGTCCCCAGGAACAGCCGCCCGTCGGAGTACGGGTACTCCATCTCGTTGTAGATCTCGTGCGCGACGCCCCACTGGTCCATCCAGCCGCGCAGCCGCTCCACGAACAGCGGGTCGTCACCGCCGCCGTTCCACGTCCGCGACGCCACCGCCCACTCGTCGATCCCGATGCGCTTGCCGTGCGCGGTCGCGAACCGGGCGATGTCGTTGAGGCCGCCGCGGGCGCACTGGTACCAGGCCCAGCGCTGGTCGCTCGTCATGGAGGTCGGGCTCATGTCGTAGACGTCGATGCCGACGACGTCGACCACGTCGTCGCCGGGGTAGGCGTCGCGGAAGTCGAACGACCACCCGTCGACGGCGGCGGTGATGCTCCAGTCGAACCGCAGCGCCGGGGCCTGCGCGCGCATGACCCCCACGACGCGGCGGAAGAACGCGCGGTAGGCGGCGGGGTCCGGCACCGCGCTCCACAGGTAGTTCCCCGGGGAGTTCGCCTCCCAGCCCAGGCGGATCGTGATCCCGCCCAGGCCGCGGGCGGCGAGGTTGCGGGCCAGCGTCCGGAAGTGCCCGTCGTACCGGCCCGCGGCCCCCAGGGCCGTGCTGGGGGCGGGGTCGGCGGCCGAGGGGTCGGCCAGCAGCGGGACCGACAGGACGATCGGGGCGGTGAACCGGCCGGAGCCGTACTGGCTGAAGAAGTCCTCGTTCTGCTCGATCCACTCCCAGCGGCGGTGGTCGAAGTAGAACCCGGCGACCTGCACGGCGCGCCCGCGCAGCCGGCCGTACTCGGCCAGGCGCTGCGGGGTCTGCGGCCAGCCGATGTAGGCGCCGCTGCGGCGGGTGGTGCTGCGCGGGGCGGTGGGCAGCACCGCGGGCACGTCGAACGTCCGGCGGGGCTGGTCGACCCAGCGGCCGCCGACCAGGTGCGAGAGCCACGTCGTGTACCGCCCGGCGGGCAGCAGGGCCCAGCCGGACAGTTCCAGGCCGCCGGCGCGCAGGGTCGTGGGGCCGACGTGCCCGACGTCGAAGGAGGCGCCGCGGGCGTCGCGGACGGCGACGACGGCCGCGTCGACGCGGCCGGAGGTCAGGGGCAGGGTGCCGGTCAGCCCGGTGGCCTCCCCGGCCCAGCGGGGCGCGCGGACCCGGACGGCGCCGGTCGTCGTGGCGGTGGCCGAGCGCAGGGTGCGGCTCACGAGGGGCACGGCCTGGGCCTGCCCCGCCGTCGCCGCGGCGGTGAGGCCGAGGAGGGCGGCGGCACCGGCGGTGCGCCGCGAGATCGTGGCTGCTCGCGTCGTGTCCATGCGCTGGGTGTCGGCGTGTTCGTCCGTGGGGGTGAGCCGAGCCACCCGTTCGGGTGCATGGAACGGAGTTTCTCGTTACGCAGAGTCACTTCGTGACGTTTCAGATGCGTACCGCTGCAGTGCGTCACCACGCGGGAACCCTCACGGTCGGTCCACCCGAGGCGCCGGGCGGTGACCGGTACTGTGCCGCCGGACGGCCGCGCGACGAGCGGTCGAACCCGGCCCCACCGTCGCTCGAGAGGGAGGTCCGCGTGACCCACCGGTCCGCCCGTCCGGTCGTGATGCTCACCAACGCGATCGCGCCCGACAAGCTCGGCGGGCTCGAGCGGTACGTCCGCGAGCTGAGCGCCCGCCTCGTCGCCGCCGACGTCGACGTCACCGTCCTGACCAAGCAGGTCGACCCCCACCACCCCCTCGAGGAGGTCGGCGCCGACGGGGTGCGCGTCGTCCGCCACCCGGTGCCCAGCAAGCGCGACCCGCTGTTCGCCCTGAAGTACCCGCTGAGCGTCGGCCGCGGCGTCCTGGGCGGGCTGCGGACCCGCGGCGAGGCGGTCCTGCACGGCCACTACGCGATCACCTCGCTGCCGCTGACCCTGCCGCGGCGGGCCGCGCGGCGCCCGTACCTGTACACGTTCCACGCGCCGGTGCACAAGGAGGTCCTCTCGATGCACGAGGGCACCTACCTGCTGCCCGCCGTCGTGCGCCGGCCCGCCGTCGCCGCGGTGCGCGCCGTCGAGCGCCGCGTCACCACCGGCGCCGCCGGGGCGATCGTGCTGTCCGACTTCATGCGCGAGGAGTTCCGGGCCCTGGACCCGCGCGGCGGCACCGACGTGCGGGTCGTGGCCGGCGGGGTCGACACCGGGTTCTTCACCCCGGACGGGACGACGCCCCGCGACCCCGGTGACGCCCCCGTGCTGTTCACCGCGCGGCGGCTGACCGCGCGGACCGGGGTCGCCGAACTCGTCGACGCCGTCCCGCGGATGCGCGCCGCCTTCCCGGGCCTGACGCTGTCCATCGCCGGCGACGGGACCCTGCGCGGGCAGATCCAGGCGCGGATCTCCGCCCTCGGGCTCGACGACGTCGTGACCCTGCTCGGCCGGGTCAGCGAGGAGGAGCTGCGCGAGCGGTACCGGCGCGCCGACCTCACCGTCATGCCCACCCAGGAACTGGAGGGTTTCGGGCTGACGACGGCCGAGTCGATGGCCTGCGGGACCCCGGTCCTGGTGACCCCCGCCGGCGCGAACCCCGAACTCGTCCGGGACCTGTCGCCGAAACTGGTCGCCGCGGGCACGGACCCGCAGCGGATCGCCGACGGCGTCGTGGCCCTGCTCACCGACCCCGGCGAACTGCGCCGCGTCCGCCTCGCCGCCCGCCGCTGGGCCCACGACCGGTGGTCCTGGGACACCGTCGTGGCCGCCCACAAGACGATCTACGCGGGCCTGTGACGCGCGACGACCGGACCCGCCGCTGGATGCCGGGCCTGGTGCGCGACGAGATCCGCCTGCTGCGCGCCCGGCTCGCCCACCGCGGCGCCACCTACGTCCTGTCCCCGCACGTCTCGCCCGCCGCGCGGCTGGCCGAGGGCGTCCGCGTCGAGGCCGAGGCCGTCGTCGGCCCCGGCGTCGTCATCGGCGCCCACAGCCACGTGAACCAGGGGGCCATCGTGAAGTCCGGGACCATCGGGAAGTTCGTCTCCATCGCCTACCGGGCCCAGATCGGCGGCGAGCGGCACCCCGTGCGCGCCCTGTCGACGTCCTCGGCCCTGTACGGCGAGCCGAACGTCACCGGCGCCACCGCCGGGTACGAGGAGTACCCCGACCCCCCGCGCATCGGGTCCGACGTGTGGATCGGCGCCGCCGCGATCGTCCTGCAGGGCGTCCACGTCGGCGACGGGGCCGTCGTCGGCGCCGGGGCCGTCGTCACCAGGGACGTCCCGCCCTACGGCATCGTCGCCGGCGTCCCGGCGAAGGTCATCGGCGAGCGGTTCCCCGCCGACGTCGTCGCCGAACTCCTCACCGACCCCTGGTGGGAACGGTCGCCGGAGCAGTGGGCCCGGCTCGGCCCCGTCGTCGACGCCGGGGAGGAGTGGCTGCGCCCCTGGCGCGAGGGCGGTCACGGGACCTCCCGCTGAACCCGGCCCCGCACCACCGCTGAGTCCCGTGCGCGCCGCCGGTCCACACGGTGGAGACGACGGTGCGGAGAAAGGACGGGCGTGGTGTCGGAGGTCACACCTAGGGTCGTGGGCATGGCGAGTTCTTCTGCGGGTCGAGCCCCGGCGGTGCAGGCGACGGGACTGGTGAAACGGTACGGCGACGTGACCGCGGTGGCGGGCGTCGACCTGGAGGTCCCCGAGGGGACCGTGCTGGCCCTGCTGGGGCCGAACGGCGCGGGCAAGACGACGACGGTGCGGATGCTGACGACGCTGCTGGTGCCCGACGGGGGCAGCGCGACGGTCGCCGGCGTGGACGTCGTGGCCGACCCGCGCGAGGTGCGGCGCCGCATCGGCCTGTCGGGCCAGTACGCCGCGGTCGACGAGAACCTCACGGGTTTCGAGAACCTCGACATGGTGGGGCGGCTCTACCACCTGGGCCGCACGCGGTCCCGGGAGCGGGCGTGGGAACTGCTGGAGCAGTTCGACCTCACCGACGCGGCCAAGCGGGTGGCGAAGACCTACTCCGGCGGGATGCGCCGCCGCCTCGACCTCGCCGGGGCGCTGGTGGCCGAGCCGCCCGTGCTCTTCCTCGACGAGCCGACCACGGGCCTGGACCCGCGCAGCCGCAACGACATGTGGGACCTGCTGACCCGCATGGTCGGCGGCGGCACGACGCTGCTGCTGACCACGCAGTACCTGGAGGAGGCCGAGCGCCTCGCCGACGACATCGTCGTCATCGACCACGGCCGCGTCATCGCCCGCGGCACCGCCGACGACCTGAAGACCCAGGTCGGCGGCCAGCGCGTCGAGGTCGTCGTCGCCTCCGACGCCGACGTGGACACCGCGTCCGCCGTCCTGCACGAGGTGGCGGTCGGGGAGCTGCAGGTGGAGCGCCGGGCGCGGCGGGTCACCGCCCCGGTGACCGCCGGCACCCGGGTGCTGGTGGACGTGCTGCAGCGACTCGGCGACGTCGGCGTCGTCCCGCTCGACGCGGGGTTGCGCCGGCCCACGCTGGACGACGTGTTCCTGACGTTGACGGGCAAACCCGCCGACGAGGTCGCCGGTGAGGCACCGGCCCGGAAGACGCAGGGGGTGCGCTCGTGAGCGCCGTGGCCGAGATCGTCGCCGACAGCTCGGTGATCGCCAAGCGGAACATCCTGAAGATCACCCGGATCCCCGACCTGCTGGTGGGGACCCTCATCTCGCCCATCATGTTCATCCTGCTGTTCGGCTACGTCTTCGGCGGGGCCATCGCCGTGGGCGGCGGGAACTACCGGGAGTTCCTCGTGCCGGGCATCTTCGCCCAGACGGTCATCTTCGGCGCCACCGTGACCGGGGCCGGCATCGCCGACGACATGCAGAAGGGCATCATCGAGCGGTTCCGGTCGCTGCCGATGACGCAGTCCGCGGTGCTCGTGGGCCGCACCGCCTCCGACGTCGTCCTCAACGTCATCGTCACCGTCATCATGTCCCTGACCGGGCTGCTGATCGGCTGGCGGATCCGGACCTCGCTCGTGGACGCCGTCGTCGGGTACGGCCTGCTCCTGCTGTTCGCCTACTCGCTGTCGTGGGTGATGGGCCTGCTGGGCCTGCTCATCCGCACCCCGGAGGCGTTCAACAACCTGACGTTCCTGACGATCTTCCCGCTGACGTTCATCACCAACGCGTTCGTCCCGCTGGAGTCGTTCCCCGGCCCGCTGAAGACCATCGCGCAGTGGAACCCGGTCTCCACCCTGGTGCAGGCCGCCCGCGAGCGCTTCGGCAACGTCCCGCCCGGCACCGAGCTGGGCACCTGGTCGATGCAGAACTCCGAGCTCTACACGCTGCTGTGGATCGTGCTGATCCTCGTCGTGTTCGTCCCGCTGGCGACCCGCCAGTACCGGCGGGCCGCCGCGCGCTGAGGCGTCACAGGAGCCCGACGACCCCCGTCAGCAGGGCCGAGCACCGGCCGGCCGCCTCGCGGCCGGCCTCCAGCACCTCCTCATGGGACAGCGGCTGGTCGCTGACGCCGGCGGCCAGGTTCGTCACCAGCGAGAACCCCAGGACCTGCAGGCCGACGTGCCGGGCGGCGATGGCCTCCAGCGCCGTCGACATCCCCACCAGGGACGCGCCGAGGACACCCGCCATCCGCACCTCGGCGGGCGTCTCGTACTGCGGCCCGCGGAACTGGGCGTACACGCCCTCGGGCAGGGACGGGTCGACGGTGCGGGCCAGCGCGCGCAGCCGCGCGGAGTACAGGTCGGTGAGGTCGACGAACGTCGGTCCCTCCAGCGGGGAGGCGCCCGTCAGGTTCAGGTGGTCGCTGATGAGGACGGGGGACCCGGCGGGGATCGCGCGGTCCAGCCCGCCGCAGCCGTTCGTCAGCACCACCGTCCGGCAGCCCGCCGCCGCCGCGACGCGCACCCCGTGCGCGACCGCCCGCACCCCGTGACCCTCGTAGTGGTGGGTGCGCGGCAGCACCAGCGCGCGCAGCGGCTCACCCCCCGGCCGCTCGACCAGCACCGAGCGGACCGTGCCCGCGTGCCCCACGACGGCCGGCGCGACGAAACCGGGCAGGTCGGTGGCCGGCAGTGCCGCCACCACCTCGCCCAGCGCGTCGGCGGCCGCGGCCCAGCCCGACCCCAGCACCAGGGCGACGTCGTGCCGGGGCACCCCCGTGCGCTCGGCCAGGTCGGCGGCGGCCTCCTCGGCGACGGTGAACGGGTCCTGCGGCAGGGTGTCGGTCACGTCGGGCAGCCTAGTGAGCGCCGTCAGGCGCGCGGCCAGGCCGTCCAGCGCCCGCTCCCGGGCGTACGAGCCGCCCGGCTCGTCGGGGTCGTGCGGGTCGCCGGCCCCCAGGGCGGCGTCCAGCGCGAACGCCAGCGCGCGCGGCGCCTCCGCCCCGAACCCCGCGCCGCGCAGCACCTCCAGCGCCGCGGCCGCGAAGGCCGCCGTCGCCGGCGCCGTCGCGCCGTCCGCGAGCAGCCACCGCGACGCCCCCGGGCAGGGACCGAGCGCCGCCCGGGCCCCGGTCAGCGCCCCGCGCAGCCACTCCCGCCACCCGGTGCCGGGAGCGGGCGGCGCGACCGCCGCCAGCGCCGCCTCCACGGCCGCCGCCGCCGGACGGGCCGGGGACCGGGTCAAGCGTCGTTGGACCGGCACGGGCGGGCGCGCAGCGCCAGCACGTAGTCGTGCGGGGCGCCCCCCGCCTCCGCGGCGTCGGCCAGGCCGCCGAGGTAGCGCGCCGTCGGCAGCCCGCCCTCGTAGTCGTCCAGCACGTACGTCCACGCCACGACGTCGCCGTCCAGCGTGCCCACCCGCACCCGGATCTTGCGGAACAGGCCGATGTCCATGCCCTCGCTGGCGTCCAGCCGCGCCTCGTCGGCCTCGGTCAGGTCGTACAGCGCCACGTACACCTGATCACCGGGCGCCTCCACGACCGTCGCGAGCGGACCCTGCCAGCTGCGGTCCTCCCCGCCGAAGGTCAGCCGCCAGCCCTGCAGCCACCCCGTCGAGCGCAGCGGCGAGTGCGGGGCCTTGCGCCCCATCGCCTCCGGATCGAGGTTGGTCGCGTAGGCGGCGTAGGGCGAGGCAGGCACGGACACGAAGCGTAGGGGAGCATGGAGGGGTGAGTCCCACCAGTGCGTCCCCGACCGCCCAGGCCACCCGGGTCGCCGTCCTCGGCGGCGGCCCCGGGGGTTACGAAGCCGCGCTCGTCGCCGCCCAGCTCGGCGCCGACGTCACCGTCGTCGAACGCGACGGCCTCGGCGGGGCGACCGTCCTGACCGACGTCGTCCCCTCCAAGACCCTCATCGCCACCGCCGAGCTCATGGCCACCGTCGGCGGCGCCTCCGAGCTCGGCGTCCGCTTCCCCGGCGGCCGCACGTCGGACACCGAACCGGCCGGGGCCGTCACCGTCGACCTCGCCCGCGTCCACGCCCGCGTCAAGGCCCTCGCCTCCGCGCAGTCGGCCGACGTGCGGGCCCGCCTGGAGCGCGAGGGCGTCAAGATCCTGTCCGGCCGCGGGGCGCTGGAGGGGCCGCACACCCTCGTGGTCCGCGACGGCGAGGACGCCGGCGCCCGCGTCGAGGCCGACGTCACCCTGGTCTCGGTCGGCGCCCGCCCCCGGGTGCTGCCCGACGCCCAGCCCGACGGCGAGCGCATCCTCACCTGGAAGCAGGTCTACGACCTCACCGAGCTGCCCGAGCACCTGATCGTCGTCGGCTCCGGCGTCACCGGCGCCGAGTTCGCCAACGCCTACGACGCCCTCGGCGCCCACGTCACCCTCGTCTCCTCCCGCGACCGCGTCCTGCCCGGGGAGGACGCCGACGCCGCCGAGGTCCTCGAAGGGGTGTTCCGCCGCCGCGGCATGGACGTCATGTCGCGCTCGCGGGCGCAGAAGGTCGAACGGCACGGCGACACCGTCGTGGTGACGCTCGCCGACGGCCGCACCGTCGAGGGCTCGCACTGCATCGTCGCCGTCGGCGCCGTCCCCAACACCGCCGGCATCGGGCTGGAGGAGGCGGGGGTGTGGACCAGCGAGTCGGGTCACGTCGACGTCGACCGGGTGTCGCGGACCTCCGCGCGCGGGGTCTACGCGGCCGGGGACTGCACCGGGGTGTTCCCGCTGGCCTCGGTCGCGGCCATGCAGGGCCGGATCGCCATGTGGCACGCCCTCGGTGACAGCGTCGGCCCGCTCAAGCTCCGCTCGGTGGCCTCGACGGTGTTCACCTCCCCGGAGATCGCGACCGTCGGCTGGACGCAGGCGCAGATCGACTCCGACGAGGCCCAGGGCGAGATCGTCAAGCTCCCGTTGTCGACCAACGCCCGCGCCAAGATGCTCGGCATCCACGACGGGTTCGTGAAGCTGTTCTGCCGCAAGGGCTCCGGCACCGTGATCGGGGGTGTCGTCGTCGCCCCGCGGGCCAGTGAGCTCATCTTCCCCGTGACGCTGGCCGTCGAGAAGCGGCTCAACGTCGACGACGTCGCGCACGCCTTCACGGTCTACCCCTCGCTGTCGGGCTCCCTCGCCGAGGCCGCCCGCCAGCTGCACGTGCTCGGCGAGTAGGACGGTGCGGCGTCGGGACTTCCTGGCCACCACCGCGACGCTGGGGGCGCTCGGCGCGCTGAGCGCCGACGCCCCGCCCCCGGCCCCGTACCGCTCCGGCGCCTACGTCGGCTGGCCGCAGACCCCCGCGACGCTCGACGCGTTCGCCGCCGCCCGCGGCCGTCCGCTGGACGTCGTGGGGGACTACCTCGACGGCCGGGACTGGGACCACCTGCGGACCCCGGCGTACCTGTTCGACACCTACGCCGGGTCCGCGTACGCCGGGCGGCTCGTCCTGAGCCTGCCGCTGATCCCGGTCACGGCCTCCCTGGCCGACGCCGCCGACGGCCGCCACGTCGACCACTGGGCCCAGCTCGCCGAGGGGCTGCTCGCGCACGGCATGGGGTCGATCGTGGTGCGCCCCGGCTGGGAGGCGAACTCGCCGGTGAACTACCCGTGGTCGGCGGTCCCGGACCCGCAGGTGTTCCGGGCGGCGTTCGGCCGCTGCGTCGGCGCGCTGCGCGAGGTCGCCCCCGGCCTGCGGGTCGACTTCTGCGTCACCGCCGCCGTGGACGCCCACGCCGTCGACCTCGCCGACGTCTACCCCGGGGACGACGTCGTCGACGTCGTCGGCCTCGACGTCTACGACATGCGGCCCACCCCGGCCACCGACGCCGAGCGGTGGGCCTGGTACCGCAGCGCCCCCGGCGGCCTGGACGAGATCGCCCGGTTCGCGCGCGAGCACGGCAAACCCGTCGCGGTCGACGAGTGGGCCGTCGCCTCGCCCGGGTGGGGCGGCGGCGGGGACAACCCGGGGTTCGTCGACGAGGTCGTGACGTGGCTGGACTCCGTCCACACCACCACCGGGGTGGCCCACGAGATCTACAACGAGGTCGTCTACGACCACAGCGACGGCCGGTTGTTCAGCGGCGGCGCGAACCCCCGCGCCGCCGCCCGCTACCGCGAGCTCGTCGGCGGGTCCTGAGGCCGGGGCGCGGCCCGCCGGGCGCGCCAGCGGCGCACCAGCGGCCGCAGCTCCTGCCGCCACGCCAGCACCGGGGCCAGCGGCAGCAGCGCCCGGTGCGGCAGCACCAGCACCCGCCGCGACACGTGGGTGGAGGTGGCGATCAGGTGCTTGTACCCCTCCAGCCCGCGCAGCATGTCCACCACGACGGCGCCCTGCGCGTGCGCCCGCCGCCGCGCGTCGTGCAGCAGCATCGTCCCCACCGCCGCCTCGGCCACCTCGGCGCGGTAGGAGCACAGGTACGTGCCGACCGTCGAGCCGGCCACCAGCTCCACCGAGTACGCCACGAGCCGGCCGTCGACGCGGACCCCGGTCAGCCAGCGGCCCCCCGGCGGCGCGGCGCGCAGGAACTCGGTGAGGAACCGGCCCCGCGTCCCCGTCCACGGCCGGTTGCGGTCCCCGGCGTGCGGGTGGGCCGCGTCGACCGCGTCCAGCTCGGCCACGAGCGCGTCCACGGCTGCCGGGTCGGGCAGCGGGTCGGGCAGCAGGTCGGGGCAGACCTCCACCTCCCCGAGCCCGGCGAGCCGCCTCAGCGTCCGGCGGTCCTTGGCCCGCCGGTTCTTGGAGTCCTTCGCGTCCGCGGGGCCCAGCTCGCGGCGGATCGTCTCGGCCTGCCGCACCACCCGCACCGCCCGCCCGCGCGAGCGCGCCCACGCCCGCACCGCGGCACCGGTGGCGTCCAGGTCGCTGACCTGCTGCAGGTCCAGGACGACCGCCCGGCCCAGGTGCCGCTCCAGGGCGTCGAGCAGCCCGGCCACGACCGCGCCCGCCGCGACGCCGACGGCCACCGGCACCGTCCCGTAGTCGCTGGGACCGGTCCCGGCGAAGCGGACCACCGGGGTCCCCGCGACCCGGCGGACCTCCACGGGCAGCACCCCCACCAGCCGGTCGCCCCGGCGGGCGGTCGCCACCAGCACCCGCCCCGGCGCCAGCACGGCGTCCACCGCACGCACCCACGCGGGCGTCGCGAACAGCGCACCCGCCGCGCGCGCCAGCCCGTCCCACTCCGCCTGCGGCACGTCGGCGGCCGGCAGGACCGACGTCACCAGGGACGTCACCGGGGGCGCGGCGGTCACGGGGTCCTCCGGTGGGCGGCGCGACGACGCGGACGGGGCGGCACCGTGCCCGCCGGTCCCGCCGGCCACGGCCGGTGCGGGGCCGACCCGGGCCAGCGGCCCAGGACGCCCGCCAGCCCCACCGCCAGCAGCACCCCCGTCCCGGCGCCGACCACGAGCAGGCCGGGCCCGACGCGCGGGCGCGGCACGGCGGTCGCCGCCGCCGGGGTGCGCTCGGCCACCGACCACGACGTGCCCGCCGACGCCTCCACCAGGTCACCGGCCACGGCGTCGGCGACCTCGCGCGCGGCGGCCGGGTCCGACCCGTCGACGGTGATCTGCACCACCGGCGACGACGGCACGCCCTCGACGAGCACCCGCGCGACGTGCGGGGCGTCCCGGTACGGCTGCGCCAGCGACGCAGCGAGCCGGGTCAGGGCCTGCGTGGTGGCCGTGGCGTCCCCGGCCCCCGCGGTGCCCCCGGCCCCGGTCGTCACCACGACCAGCGCCGTCGCCCGGTGCTCGGCCGGGCGGGCCAGCGCCACCGCGACGGTCACCACCAGACCCAGGACGAGCCCGACGGCCAGCGGCACCACCGCGGGCGACCACCGGGCCCGCCGTCGCGGCGCCGCGTCCGGCACGGCCGCGGCGGCCGCGGGCCGCGCCGCGCCGCGCAGCACCGGGTGCCCCACCAGCGCGCGGACCTCGGCCAGCCCCACGGCGTGCGCCACGACCACGTGGACCGCGACGAACACCAGCCCGGACAGCACCACGACCACGGCCGACCCGCCCAGCCGGGACACCCCGAACGCCGCGGCGCCGGCGACCGCGGCGGCCAGCAGCGACCGCAGCGGCGCGTCGGCCAGCCGCCCCCACGGCAGCCCCCGGCCCCCGCAGGCGCGCCGGGTGTGCGCGTCCAGCAGCAGCACCATGACGACACCCGTGACCGTCATGCCGACCGCGTTGCCCAGCGCCAGCCCCGGGGCGCCCATCGGCCCCACGAGCAGGGCGTCGGCCCCGACCGTCACCGCCAGGCACAGCACCGCCGCGCCCGCCGCGGCCCGCGCCCCGCGGGGGTGGACGCACAGGAACAGCGCCGAGGCGCCCACGAGCAGCTGCCCCGGCAGGCCCAGGGCGAAGAACCGCATCACCGTGGCCGTCGACCCCACCAGCTCCGCGTCGAACGCGCCACGCTGGAACAGCAGCCCGACGATCTGCGGGGCCAGCACCTCCAGCGCCACCCAGCACGGCACGACGAGGCAGGCGCCGGTGCGGAACGCGTCGACCGTCAGCCCGATCGCCGGGTCGAACCGCCGCGCCGCCAGGTGGGTCGTCACCGCGGCGATCGACACCGAGCTGACGACCAGGGCCATCGTCACGGGGATCTGCGACACCTTCGCGGCGTAGTTCAGCTCGCTGATGGCCCCGACCAGGTCGCTGCCGAACCAGCGCTCGGCGAACACCTGCCCCTGCCGGCCGAGGCTGTAGACCACGATCGGCGCCACCGCCAGGACCGGGGCCAGCCCGGCGCCCGGGCTCCAGCGCAGCTCGCTCAGCGACGCCGACCGCAGCACCGCCGGCGCCACCACCAGCACCATCAGCAGGCTGCCGACGGCCAGCCCGAGGGCCGCCGCGCGCACGCCCAGCCACGGTTCGAGCAGCAGGCAGCCCAGGATGCCGACGTTGTACGCGACGTACGTCAGGGCCGGGCGCACGAACGACCCGCGCCCCCGCAGCGCCGACGACAGGTACCCGGCGACGCCCAGCCCCAGGACGGTGACGCTGGCCAGCCGGAAGCACGTCGCGGCCAGGCCCGGGTCGCTCAGCCCCGGCGCCAGCAACCGCACCAGCAGCGGCGCCGCGAGCGCGCTCAGCGCCCCGGCGGCCCCGGTCACCACGACGACCGGCAGCAGCGTGCGGCGCACCGCGGCGGTCAGCGAACCGTCCCGCGCCCACACCCGCGCGAACAGCGGGGTCAGCAGCAGCGCCAGCCCGGACTCGTTCAGCAGCGGCGTGACGGTCTCCGGGACGGTCCACGCGACGAAGAAGGCGTCCGAGGCGGCCGAGGCGCCGAACAGCCCCGCGATCGCGGTGTCCCGCAGCAGCCCCAGCAGCGAGGAGGCGACCGTGACGGCCGCCACCAGCGCCGCGTCCCGCGCGCGGCGGTCCGGCGGGGCGGGGGCCTGCGGCCCGGCGAGGGTCCCCGCACTCATCGGTGGGCGCTCACCGGCGCAGGACGAGGACCGCGCCCGCGCCCACGAGCCCCACGACCCCGCCGAGCAGCACCGTCAGCGGCGTGCTGAGCCCGTCGGCGGACCGGGCGGCCGCGGCCGGGGTCAGGACCCGCACCGCGTACCCGCTGCTGGCGGCGGTCGGGGTCAGGTAGTCGACGACGGCCTCGGCGGCGGCCCCGGCGATCCGCCGCGCCCGCTCGGCGTCGTCCGCCGCGGCGCTCACCGTCAGCAGCGGGGCGTCCTGGGACGCCGCGACCGTCACGTCGGCGGCGACGTCGTCGACGGTGCGGCCGTCGGTGGCGAAGGGGGCCAGCGCGGCGTCCAGGACGTCGGGCTGCGCGGCGACCTCCGCGTACGCCTTCGCGTACGTCGTGGCGCCGCTCGCGTCGCCCGTCGTGGACCCGGCGGCGGGGTCGGCGGCGGGGGCGACGACGAGGTAGGCGCTGGCGTGCCGGGACCCGGTCGTGGCGAGGCCGTAGACCAGGCCGCCCAGGAGCCCGGCCACGAGCCCGGCGAGCAGCAGCAGCGCCGCCTGCCGGCGCCGGTCGGGCCGGAGCCGGGGGCCCTCGACGACGGGTGCGGCGGAGGATCGGGTGGGGGTGCTCATGCGGGGGTCTCCTGCCGGGGCGCGCGTCGGGTCTGCGATCGGGTGTGCGGTCGGGTCCGCGGGTGGGTCTCGCGGTGGATCTCGTCGTACAGGTCGTCCAGGGCGGCGGCGGTGGACCGGACGTCGAAGCGGGCCACGAGGTCCGGTGCCGTGCGTTCCGCCGGGGGCACCGGCGCCGCGAGCACCCGCTGGACGGCCGCGGCCAGCTGGGCGGGGGACGGCCCGGCGCGGACGGCGCTCGCGGGCGGGGCGGGCAGCTCGTCCAGGACGGGGGCGTGCACGTAGACGACGGGCAGCCCGCTGGCGAGCGCCTCCAGGACGCCGAGGCCGAACGTCTCCGACGCCGAGGCGCTGACCAGGACGTCCAGCGCCGACAGCCAGGGGGCGACGTCGCGGACCTCACCGGTGAAGTGCACGTAGGGGCCGATGCCGAGCTGCGCGGCGCGGCGCTGCAGCCGGCCGCGCTCGGCGCCGTCGCCGACCACGACGAACCGCAGGTGCGGGCCCAGCCGCGGGGCCAGGCCGTCGAGGGCCGCGTCGACGCGCTTGTCGGGGTGCAGGCGGCTCACCGCCCCGGCCAGCCGGACGTCGGGGCCGACGCCGAGGTGGTCGCGCACGGCCTGCCGGGCGTGGACGTCGAACCTCAGCTCGTCGGTGTCGACCCCGTTGCGCACGAGCCGGACGCGGTGGCCGGGCCGGTCCAGCACCCCCCAGGCCGCGAGGTTGTCGCGGACCTGCTCGGAGACCGCGACGGTGGCGTGCGCCCAGCGCGAGGACCGGCGCAGCATCTCCCGCACGGCGGGGGTCGCGGCGCGGCCCTCCAGCCGGTCGGGGTCGGACAGGGAGTGCTCGGTGCTCACCACGACGGGGGTGCGCGCCAGGCGCCCGGCGAGCCGGCCGAACAGGCCCGCGCGGTACAGGTGGGTGTGCAGGACGTCGGGCCGCTCGGTGCGCAGGACCGCCAGCAGCCGCCGCAGGGCCCGGGGGTCGCTGCTGCCGGGCACGGCGAGGTCGTGGACGGTGAACCCCTCGGTGCGCAGCTGCTCGGCGACGACGCCGGGGTTGTACATGGAGACCACGGCGCAGTCGTGGCGGCTGGCGCGCACGACGCGCAGCAGCTGCGACTCCGCGCCCCCGGCGGCCAGGCCGGTGATGACGTGCAGGACCTTCAGGCGGGGCCTCACGCGCGCCCCCGGCCGGCGATGCGGTGCCGCAGCCGCTTGGCGGCCAGCCGCACCGGCCCGTCCCCGGGGCCGGCGTAGCTGCGGGGCAGGGTCAGCTCGGGGTGCTCGGCGGTGGAGGCGGGGGCGGTGTCGGCGCGCACGGCCTCGCGGTACCCGGCCTCGGCGACGGCCCGCACGACGGCGGGGTCCTCGTCGCCGAAGGGGTGGGCGAAGCCGTGGACCTCGTGGCCGAGCAGGTCCTCGAGGATCTTCCGGGAGTCGTGGACCTCGGCGCGCAGGGTGACCGGGTCGCACTGCGGCAGGTGGGGGTGGGTCAGGGTGTGGCTGCCGATCTCGAACCCGCGGGAGTCGACCTCGCGGACCCCGGCCGCCGACAGCAGCGGCCACCGCTGCCCGTCCCAGTCGTTGACGCCGCCGAACCGGCCCGCGACGACGTAGACGGTCGCGCCGAACCCGCGCTCGGCCAGGACGTCGGCGGCCTCGACGAAGTCGGCGTACCCGTCGTCGAAGGTGAGCCCGACGAGCCCGCGGGAGTCCCCGGCCCGGTGGGCGGCCATCAGCTCACCCACCCCCACGCCCCGCAGGCCCCGGCCCCGCAGGGCGTCGAGCTGCCGCGCCAGCGTCGCGGGCGGGACGCACAGGCCGTGCGGGTCGGGGTGGCGGGAGGAGACCGAGTGGTACATGAGGACGAAGGGGGCGTTCACCGGGCCGCTCCTGCTGCGGTGTAGACGTCGAGGACCTGCGCGGGCAGCGTCCGGTCGTCGCGGTCGGTGACGACGTGGGCGCGGCCCACCGCGCCCTCCTGGTCGCGGACCGCGGCCGAGCGCAGCCGGTGGACCAGGGCCGCGGCGAGCCGCTCGGGGTCGTCGGCGTCCACGACGGCGCCCGCACCGGCGGGCAGCGCCTCGCGCAGGGCGGGGTGGTCGTGCACGACGAGGCTGCGGCGGGCGGCCATGGCCTCCAGCGGCACGAACGCGAACCCCTCGTAGCGGCTGGGGACCACGACGACGTCGGCCGCGGCGTACCAGGTGCGGGGGGTGCTGGTGGGGCCGGCGAGCTCGACGCCGGGCAGCCCGTCGGCCTGCCGCCGCAGCGCCTCCTCGTCGGGCCCGTCCCCGACGAGGACGAGCCGGGCGTCGGGGACGGCGGCCCGCACCAGCGGCCAGGCCCGCAGCAGCCGGTCCTGGCCCTTCTGCTGCGCGAGCCGTCCCACGCACACGACGTGCGGGGCGTCGGGCAGACCGAGGGCGGTGCGGGCGGCGGCGGGGTCGTCGACGCCGTGCTCGCGCAGGTCGAGGCCGTTGCGGACCAGGCGGCGGGCGGTGGTGTCCAGGGGCAGCCGGACGGCGCGGGCGCGGTCGAGCTCGGCGCGGCTGACCAGCAGGAGGCAGTCGGTCAGGTGCAGCGCGAGCGCCTCCCAGCAGCGGATCGCGGACGCCACCGGCCCGCGGGCGGCCTCGAAGGGCCAGGCGTGCGGCTGGAAGACGGTCGGGCGGGACCCGTGCACGACGAGGCGGCCCACCAGGCCCGCCTTGGCGCTGTGCAGGTGCACGACGTCGGGGTCGGTGGCGCGCACGGCGCGGTGCAGCCGGACGGCCTCGGGCAGGACCCCCCGCACGGGGGAGCGCACGGCGTCCCAGGGCGTGCGGGGGACGCCGAGGGCGTCGAGCCGTTCGGGCAGCCAGCCGGACGCCGGGCAGGCCACGACGACGTCGAGGCCGGCCTGGCGCTGCAGCTCGGCGGTGCGGGCGACGAACCGGGCGACCCCGGCGTCGACGGGCTGGCAGACGTGCAGGACCCGCAGCCGGTCGTCGTCCCCGGGTTCCCCGGGGTCCCCGGCGCCGTCGGGGCGGGGCCGGGGCGTCGCCGCGGCGCGCAGCGCGAGGCCGAGCACGACGCCCTGCAGCGGGGCCGTCGGCCCGGACAGGTCGCCCCAGAAGCAGGCGACGGCGAACTGGGCGCCGACGCCGAACAGCGCCAGCGCCACGACCGTCGGCGTCCCGCGGCGGCCCCGCTCGCGGCGCAGCGGGCCGACGACGGCGACCACGACGAGGCTCACGTAGGCGAGGAGGCCGAGGACCCCCTGCTCGGACAGCACCAGCAGGTACTGCTCGTGCGGGGACAGCAGCTGCACGCGCTCGTACGTGGACCCGGTGGCGGCGTCGGCGCCGGAGGAGGTGCCGATGCCCAGCTCGGAGTCGCGGTGCTCGGAGAAGTTCTTGACCCCGATGCCGGTGAGGGGGTCCTGGGACCACATCCGCAGGGCGGCGTCCCACAGCCCGTACCGGTCCGAGACGGACTGGTCGGGGGAGCCGGCGGTGCTCACGAGGGAGTCGACGCGCTCGACGACGACGGCGCCCTGGGAGGGCACGGCGACCAGGACGACCGCGGCGACGGCGGCACCGGCCAGCGCGGTCCCGACCAGGGCGCGCCAGCCGGCCCGGCCCAGGACGAGGGCGGCGGCGACGACCCCGGACAGCAGGGCCCCGCGGGACAGGCTGAGCAGCAGCGGCAGGACGAACCCGGCGGCGGCGACGGCGGCCAGGACCCGGTGCCGCCGCACGGGCAGGGCCAGGGCACCGGCCAGGCACACCAGCCCGGCGTCGGCGACGAGGTCGCCCATGGCGAGCTGGTTGCCGGCGCCGAAGGTGCCGATGGCCCGGATGGCCTCCTCGCCGTACCCGGCGCCGGTCCCGGTGGCGTACTGCACGACGCCGTAGACCCCCTCGAACGCCGCGACGGCGACGAGGGTCGCCAGCACCCCGGCGATGGCCCGGACGGTGCGGCACAGCACGAACGCCGCGACGGGCAGGAGCACGTCGACCTCGACCCGGCGCACCCACCCGGCCGCGGCCAGCTGCTGGTCGGTGGCCAGCAGCGCCGACAGCGAGACGGCCAGGAGGACGGCCAGCGGGGGCAGCAGGGCGCGCGAGCGCAGGACGGCGGGGCCGTCGTGGCGCAGCAGCCGCAGCCCGGCGACGGCGATGACGAGGCAGGCCGCGACGTCCGCGGCGGTCACGTGGGCCAGGGCGACCTGACCGCTGGTGCTGGTGTCGGGGACGCAGACGGCGACGACGAGCAGGTGCAGCGGCAGCACCTCGAGCCGGGCGAGCCGCCGGGTCCACGGCACGACCCGGCGGCCGCGGTGGCGGGCCCGTCCGGTGACGGGGCGTCGCGGCGCGGGCAGGCCCGCGGCCGGGGTGTCAGCCACCGGAACCCCGCAGGACCTGGGAGACGGTCGCCAGCAGGATCTTCAGGTCGAACCACAGCGAGAAGTTCTCGATGTAGTAGTTGTCGTAGTCGGCGCGCAGCTCGATGGAGGTGTTGCCGCGCAGGCCGTTCACCTGCGCCCAGCCGGTGAGGCCGCACGGGACCCGGTGCCGGTGCCAGTACCGGGGGTACTGGGCGGCGAACTGCTCGACGAAGACGGGCCGCTCGGGGCGCGGGCCGACGAGGCTCATCTGCCCGCGCAGCACGTTGAGCAGCTGCGGCAGCTCGTCGAGGGAGGATCGGCGCAGGAACTTCCCGACGGGCCCGACGCGCAGGTCGCCGGCGATGTTCCACGTCGTGTCCGACTCGGTGGGGGCCACCGAGAGGCTGCGGAACTTCATGACGGTGACCGGGCGCCCGTCGACGCCGATGCGGACCTGCCGGAAGATCGCGCCGTCGCCGGTCTCCCGGCGCGCGAGCAGCCCGCAGACGAGCATGACGGGGGACAGCAGGAGCAGCGCGGTGCCGGACAGGACGACGTCGACGACCCGTTTGACGCGGCGGCCGGTGCGGTCGCGGCTGGGCCGGCGGAACCGTTCCAGCGGCAGGGCGTTGACGAGGTCGCCGTCGGCGCGCGCGGTGTGCAGCTCCCACAGCCGCGGCAGCCAGTAGATCTCGGTGTCCTCCAGCCCGGGGTCGCGCAGCAGGTTGACGAGGTGCTCGTCCTCGCGCAGCCCGTAGGCGATGACGAGGACGCGGACGTCGTGGCGGTGCACGAGGCGGGTGACGTCCTCGACGGGGCCGAGCCAGGGGGTCGGCGGGGTGTCGAGGAACGGCGCGCGGTCGTCGACGGTCCCGACGGGCTGCAGGCCGTAGTGCGGGTTCTCCAGCAGGGTGCGGGAGAAGCGGGCGCCGACGGTGCCGCCGCCGATGACGAGGGTCGCCAGGCCGTTCCCGCGCCGGCGGCGGTGGCGGCGGACGGCGGCGTAGCAGACGGTGCGCAGCGCGAGCTGGGTGGCGGCGACGGCCAGGACGGCCGCGCCGGTGCGCAGGGCGCCCTCCTCCCCGACGTGCAGGTCGCCGCGGGCGATGACGACGACGCCGAGGGCGCTGGTGAGACCGACGACCAGGCGCGGGGTGTCGTCGAAGGCGGAGAGGGTGAGGCGGACGGGGTGCCGCCAGCGGGGCAGGTGGCCGACGACGGCGAGGGCGGTGCCGAGGACGACGGCGGTGGGGGCGTGCAGCAGCAGGGCGGTGCCGATCCCCAGGAGGGTCTCGGCGATCGACAGGACGGGGGTCCAGGCGCGGGCGCCGAGGGCGCGGCGGCGGACGTGGGCGGGTTCGCCGACGCGTTCGGCCCGGACGTCGGGCTGGGCGTGGGCCCGGGGGTCGGGGTGGGCGTGGACCCGGACGTGGACGCGCCGGTGACGCGGGGGCCGGCGTCCGGCGGGGGGCTCGCGGGGGGGCACGAGGGCGGTCCGGGGGACGGGGACGCCCGGGGGGTCGAGGAGGTCCTCGGAGGCCACCGTGCTGGACCCGTCCCGCAGGCGGTGGTGTTCCACTCCGACTCTCCTCGGGACGTCCGGCCGCGGGTTTCGACGCAACATAGCGTTCACACGGAAAGGCAGGCAGTAGTGGAATCGTGCATCGAGCTCAACGCTGCGTGAGCAGCTGGTTTCGATTCACCGAATTCCGAGCGCGATGAGGAAACGTTGCCACGCACCGGAACCAGTTACTCACCGTGAGGCAGCGGCGGGGGTGGATGAGGTACCGGGCGTACACGAGACGTCGCTGTGCGTGACGGTAACAATGGCATCACGAAGTGGGGTGGGGGGAACCCCACCCCCGAGGCGGGGGAGCACCCCGTGTCGGCGGGGTGAGCGGATCCCTAGGGTCGAGACGTGAAGATCCGCAACCGGGTCGGACGGTGCTGGTGGGCCCTGTGCCACGGCGTCACCAGCCTGCTCCTGCTCGGCCCCTACCTCGCCACCGCGATCCTCGTCGTCGTGGGCGCCCTGCTCACCCCGGTGGCCGGCGCCGGCTACCCCGTCCTGCTGCTGGGCCGGGTGCTGGCCCGCGCCGCCGCCGCCCTCGAACGCGCCCGGTACCGCGTCCTGCACGCCGTCCACGTCGAACCGCCCGCACCCCGGCGCCTGCCGTGGCTGCGGCTGCCGCTGGACCCCGTGATGTGGCGCACCACCGCCCAGCTCGGCGTCGTCAGCACCGTCGGCGCCACCCTGGGGACCGTCGCGCTCGTCCTCGTCACCACCGGCGCCGCGGCCGTCGTCGCCCCGTTCCTCGTCGACCGGGTGCACTGGCCCTTCGGCATCCCCGGCACGGTCGGCGCCCCCGACGCCGTCGTCGTCGCCGGCGGCGTCCTGGTCGCCGTCGGCGGGTTCCTCCTGGCCCCCGCCCTCACCTCCGTCGAGGTCGCCGCCGGCCGCGCGCTGCTGCGGCCCCCGCACCAGGCCGAGGACGCCCTGCGCCGCCGCGTCGAGACCCTCACCAGCAGCCGCGAGCGCACCCTCGACTCCGTCGAGGCCGAACGCCGGCGCATCGAACGGGACCTGCACGACGGCCCCCAGCAGCGGCTGGTCGCCGTCGCCCTCCAGCTCGGCATGGCCCGGCGCGCCCTCGAGCGCGACCCGGGGGCCGACGTCAGCGGCTTCCTCACCGCCGCCCACGGCAACGCCCGCGAGGCCATCACCGACATGCGCTCGGTCGCCCGCGGCATCGTCCCGCCCGTCCTCACCGACCGCGGCCTCGACGCCGCCCTGTCCGGGCTCGCCGCGTCCTCACCGCTGCCGGTCACCGTCGAGGTGCGGCTGGGGACCCGGCCCCACCCCGCCGCCGAGACCATCGCCTACTACTGCGTCTCCGAAGCCCTCACCAACGTCGCCAAGCACGCCCGCGCCACCGCCGCCCGCGTGCAGGTCTGGCGCGACGGGGCCGAGCTGCGGGCCCGCGTCAGCGACGACGGCGTCGGCGGCGCCCGCCCCACCGGGTCCGGGCTGACCGGCCTGGCCGACCGGCTCGGCGCCGTCGACGGGTGGCTGCAGGTCGACTCGCCCCCCGGCGGGCCCACCGACGTCAGCGTGGGGCTGCCCGGCTTCCCGGAGGTGACCCGTGGCCGCTGAGACCGGTGCACCCCGCCTGCGGGTGGTGCTCGCGGAGGACTCCGTGCTGCTGCGCGAGGGCCTGACCAGCCTGCTGGCCGCCGAGGACGTCGACGTCGTCGCCGCCGTCGACACCGGCCCCGCGCTGCTGGGGGCCGTCGCCCGCCTCGCCCCCGACCTCGCGCTCGTCGACGTGCGGATGCCGCCCACGTTCACCGACGAGGGCATCCGCGCCGCCGTCGTCATCCGCTCCGAGCACCCCGGCACCGCGGTGATGGTGCTCTCGCAGTACGTGGAGGAGAAGTACGCCGGGGACCTGCTGTCCTCCAGCTCCCGCGGCGTGGGCTACCTGCTGAAGGACCGGGTCTCCGACGTCGGGCAGTTCGTCGACGACCTGCGCCGCGTCGCCGCCGGCGGCACCGCCGTCGACCCCGAGGTCGTCGGGCAGCTGCTGGCCCGCGCCCGCCGCGACGACCCCCTGGCCCGCCTCACCCCCCGGGAGACGGAGGTCCTGCGGCACATGGCCCAGGGCCGGTCCAACAAGGCCATCGCCGCGGGACTCGTGGTGACGGAGAAAGCGGTGGAGAAGCACGTGTCCAACATCTTCGCGAAGCTCGACCTGCCGGCCGACGGCGACGACCACCGCCGCGTCCTGGCCGTCCTGCGCCACCTCGACGGGGCGTCGCGGTGAGCGCCGCGAAGGCGGCCGTCGGCGTCCTGACCGGCCTGCTCCTCGTCGGCGGCACCGTCTCCACGCTCGGTCAGCTGACCTCCGAGGAGGTCCGCGAGCAGGCCCGCGCCGACCTGCCGGCCCAGGGCGTCCTCGTCGTGGAGTCCGCCACCGGCGACGTCACCGTGCGCACCGCCGACGACGCGGCGCGCGCCGAGGCCGTGGGGACGGTGACCCGCGGCTGGCACCGCCCCGCCTGGGGGTTCCGGGAGGAGGGCGGCCGCCTGGTGTTCGCCAGCTCCTGCGCCGGGGTGGGCTGGCCGTCGCCGTGCCACGGCGAGTGGACGGTCACCGTGCCCGCCGGCACCCGCGTCGAGGTGCGCTCGGAGGCCGGTGACCTCACGTTCGAGGGCCGGTTCGCGGCGGTGACCGCCTCCACCACCGCCGGCGACGTCGCGGTGAGGGTCCCCGACGACGGCACCGCCTACCGCGTCACCGGCCGCTCCCTGCTCGGCGACCGCGACGTCGACGTGCCCGTCGCCGACGGGGACGCCGCCCCCCGGCTGGACCTGACCACGACCGGGGGCGACGTCACCGTCGCCACCTCCTGACCTGCGGTCAGAGGCCCAGGAGGGTGTCGACCTCGTCCCGGACGGCGGTCGGGACCGCGCCCTCGCCGCCCAGGACGTACACCGCCTGGATCCGGCCCTTCCCGGCCTGCAGGTACGCGCGGGCCTGCGGGGACAGCTCCGAGCCCACCAGCAGCACCGGCGCTCCGCGCCGCCCCGCGGTGGGGGCCCCGGCGAGGGCGTCGGGGAAGTTCTTGCCCGTCGCCAGCACCACGGTCGAGGCGGTGGGGAACAGCGTCGACGCGAGCTGCGCGGACGTCGCGTAGCGGTCCGGGCCCGCGATGCGGTCCACCGCGAACCCGGCGGCCCGCAGCTGCGTCACGACCGCCTCGCCGACCGCGCTCGCCGACCCGGCGACGTGGACCCGCACGTCGCCCAGCTCCCGCAGGAACGCCAGGACCCGCGGGTCGAGGGCGTCGGTGGGGGTCAGCAGCACCGGCACCCGCGCCCCGGCGGCGAAGGCGGCCCCGGACAGGGCGTCGGGGAAGTTGCCGCTGGTGGTGAGCAGCACCTCGTCGACCGCGACGCCGGCGTCCAGCAGGGACCGGCCCAGCAGCAGCGCGGTCTCGATCCGGTCCTGCCCCGCGATGCGGACCACCTCGTAGCCGGCCCCGGTCAGCTCCTGCGCGACCGAGGGGGCGATGGCGGTGTCCCCGCCCAGGACGTACACCGTCCCGTCCTCCCCGAGGGTCCGGGTGATCTCGGCGCGGACGCTGTCGGGCAGCTCCGCCGTGGAGGTCAGCAGCACCGGAGCGTCGCGCACCACCGCCGCCGGAGCCGCGGCGAGCGCGTCGGCGAACCCGTCGGAGCGGGCCAGCACCACGGCGTCGGCCTCGCCGTCGGTGGGGAAGTCCTCCCGCGCCAGGCGGTTGGCGGTCTCGAAGCGGTCCGAGCCGGACAGCCGGGCGCTGCCGGCGCCGACCGTGACCTCGACGGGCACGGTGACGGGGCTGCCCCCGGCGGGGGTCGCGGTGACGATGACCGTGTAGGTGCCCGCCTTCCCGTAGGCGTGCTTGCCGAACGCCTTCACCTGGCGGGAGCCGCCGACCACCCGCATCGGGGTGGGGGCGGTGCCGTCGCCGTAGTCCACGACGACCTCCAGGCCGGTGGCGGGGCGCCCGGGGGCGGGGCGCCCGGTGGCGCCCGGGTCGCTGGTGGGGCGGGCCAGCGGGGTCGCGGGCGAGGCGGTGGGGGACGCGGTGGGGGACGCGGTGGGCGAGGCGGTGGGCGAGGCGGTGGGGGACGAGGCGGTGGGGGAGGGCGTCGCGGTGGCGTCGTCGCCCGCGTCCTCGTCCTCGCCGTCCTCGTCGTGCGCGCCGTCGCCGGGCTGCGCGGCCGAGGCGTCGTACTCCGCGGCCACCGTCACCACCCCGCTGGGGGTGGCGATCGCGGGACGGACCTCCACCTCCAGCACCTCACCGGCGCCGGACCCGGACTGGCCGGCCTGGGCGGGGGCTCCCACCGCCGCGAACGACAGCGCCAGCACCAGTGCCGCGCCCAGCCGGGTACCCACGCGGTCGACGTTCCTGCTCACGACTTCTCCTCCAGGCGGTGACGTGCGTCTGCACACCGTTCATCGGCGCCCGGCCGACGGTCACCGATGGGCCACCCGGACGAGAGCCGCCCGGCGCAAGCGTCACCGCGCGTCCGGTTCGCCTCACGGCGCGTGCAGTGCCAAGGTGCCTGGGGTGATCACCACGCGCGCCCTCGCCCTGCCCGCCGCGTCGCTGCTGGCGCTGTCGGCCGTCCTCACCGCCTGCGGCGGCCAGGACGGCACCACCGGCGCCGAGACGTCCAGCGCCGCGAGCAGCCCCGTGAGCGCGACCTCCTCGGCCAGCCCCTCCACCGCGGCCGACGGCGTCCCCGACGGCGTCGGCGCCGGGGGCGGCAACGGCTGCGCGCCGAACTCGGCCACCGCCCCCGCCGGCGCGGGCACCGCCACCACCGGCGACGTCGACCTCGACGGCGAGGCCGACACCGTCTGGCTCAGCGGCGGCCCCGAACGCACCCTGGGGATCACCACCGCCACCGGCGCCACGTTCTCCACGACCTTCACCGGCGCAGCCCCGCAGGCCGCCACCGCCCTCGGCCAGAAGCTGCAGCCCGCCGGCCCGGCGGTCGTCCTGCTGAACACCGGCCGCTCGGTCGCCCTCTACGCCGTCGTCGACTGCGCGCTGACACCCACGCTGAACGCGCAGGGGGAGCAGTACGTCTTCGACCTCGGCTTCACCGGCTACGGCACCGGCGTCGGGTGCGTCGCCGGCGGCGACGAGGAGGACCTGTCGCTGGCCGGGCTGAACGCAGTCGACACCGGCGACGGCACCTACCGCGTCACCCGCACCGCCGTGCAGCTCGACGACTTCGGCCGCCGCGCCACCAACGGCGAGACCACCGTGGTCGCCGAGGGCCTGAGCGCCGAGGACCCGCGCGTGCAGAACGCCCGCACCGTCGGGTGCGGGAACCAGACGAGCGGCGCCGTCGAACCGCAGTGAGCCCGGGGCCGGGCCCGGTGACGGGCCCGGCCGCTCAGGCGTCGACGATCTCGCAGAGCACGGCGCCCGTCGTGGTCGTGTCGCCGGGTTTCGCGGTCAGCCCGGAGATCGTGCCCGCACGGTGCGCCAGCAGCGGCTGCTCCATCTTCATGGCCTCCAGGACCGCCACGAGGTCGCCCACGGCCACCGTGTCCCCGTCGGCGACGTCGATCTTCACGATCGTGCCCTGCATGGGCGTCACGAGGGCGTTCGGGTTCTTCGCCGACCCGCCCCCGGCCTTGCCCTTCCGGCCGCCGCGGTGCGTCGCCGACCGGTACGCGCGGGCCACCGCCGCCCCCGTCGCGACCCCCGCGCGGGAGATCTCGTGCCCGGCGCGGGAGAGCTGCGCGTTGAGCTGCTCGACCGGGATGGACACCTCCAGGCGCTTCCCGGCGACCTCCACGACGATCGTCTCCCGGTGCGCCGCAGCGTCTCCGGCCGCCTCCAGGGCCCCCGACCCCGGCATCTTGGAGGCGTCGAACTCCGGCGACTCGATCCACCGGGTGTGCACCGTGAAACCCTCGGCGTCCTTCGCGGCGAACGCCGGGTCCGCGACGACCGTGCGGTGGAACGGGATGACCGTCGGGACACCCTCGACGACGAACTCGCCCAGGGCCCGGGCCGCGCGGGCCAGCGCCTGCTCGCGCGTGGCGCCGGTGACGACCAGCTTCGCCAGCAGCGAGTCGAAGTCCTGGGAGATCTCCACCCCGCCGTTGACGGCCGCCGCCCGCGGGTCGATCCCGGTGTCGACGCGCACGCCGGGCCCGGACGGCAGCGAGAACCGCGTGAGCTTGCCCGGCCGGGGCAGGAAGTTCGCGCTCGGGTCCTCGCCGTTGATGCGGAACTCGATGGAGTGGCCGCGGGTGACGACCTCGGAGTAGCCCAGGTGCTCACCGCGGGCGATGCGGAACTGCTCGACGACGAGGTCGATCCCGCTGATCTCCTCGGTGACGGGGTGCTCCACCTGCAGGCGGGTGTTCACCTCCAGGAACGCCAGCGTCCCGTCGGCGGCGACGAGGAACTCCACCGTCCCGGCGCCCACGTACCCGGCCTCGCGGACGATCGCCAGCGACGCGCGGCGCAGCTCGGCGTCCTGCTCGGGGGTCAGGAACGGCGCCGGCGCCTCCTCGACGAGCTTCTGGTGGCGACGCTGCAGCGAGCAGTCGCGCGTGGAGACCACGACCGCTCCGCCGTGGGCGTCGGCCAGCACCTGCGTCTCCACGTGCCGCGGCCGGTCGAGGTAGCGCTCCACGAAGCACTCCCCGCGCCCGAACGCGGCCTCGGCCTCGCGCACCGCGGAGGCGAACAGCTCCGGGACGTCCTCACGGGTGCGGGCGACCTTCAGCCCGCGCCCACCCCCGCCGAACGCGGCCTTGATGGCGATGGGCAGGCCGTGCTCGTCGGCGAAGGCCAGCACCTCCTCCGGGCCCGCGACCGGGTCGGGGGTCCCCGCGACCAGCGGGGCGCCCGCGCGGGCGGCCAGGTGGCGGGCCGAGACCTTGTCGCCGAGGGCCTCGATGGCCGCCGGCGGCGGGCCGATCCACGTCAGCCCCGCGTCCATGACGGCCTGCGCGAACGCGGCGTTCTCGGAGAGGAACCCGTACCCCGGGTGGACGGCGTCGGCGCCGGCCCGCAGGGCCACCTCGACGATCTTCGCGCCGTCCAGGTAGGACTCCTTGGCGGTCCTGCCGCCCAGGGCGTACGCCTCGTCGGCGCTGCGCACGTGCAGCGCGTCCCGGTCGCCCTCGGAGTACACCGCGACGGACGTGAGCCCCGCGTCCCGGGCGGCGCGCACCACGCGCACCGCGATCTCGCCGCGGTTGGCCACGAGGACCTTCGTCACCGGACCCGTGACAGCGGTCGGATCGGGGGAGGTCATGCGGCATCTCCGGGAGTTCGGGGGGCGGGGGCGATGGCTGAGACTACCCGCGCCGTCTAGCCCCGCGCCGCCCACAGGTCGGTCCAGGCGACGCCCGCCTCGCGGACCAGGTCGCGCAGCAGCGGCAGCGACACCCCCACGACCGCGTGGTGGTCGCCCTCGACGCCCTTGACGAACGCGCCGCCGAGCCCGTCGATCGTGAAGGCCCCCGCCACCTTCAGCGGTTCACCGGTGGCGACGTAGGCGTCGATCTCGGCGTCGGTGACGTCGGCGAAGTGGACCGTCACGCTCGCGACGCCGCCGATGGTGGCCCCCGAGGAGTCCTCGCGGTCGTCGATGAGCCAGTGCCCGGTGTGCAGGACGCCCGAGCGCCCCCGCATGGCCCTCCAGCGCGCCGTCGCCTCGGCCGCGTCGGCCGGCTTGCCCAGGACCTCGCCGTCGAAGGCGAGCACCGAGTCGCACCCCAGGATCAGCGCGTCCTCGGGGCGCTCGTCGTCGCCCGCGACGTCCTCGGCCTTGGCCTTGGCCAGCACGAGGCAGACGTCCTCGGCGTCGGTGACGCCGTACCGCTCGACGACGGCCGGTTCGTCGACGGAGGAGACCAGCACCGCCGGGTCCAGGCCGGCGGCGCGCAGGGTCGCGAGGCGGGCGGGGGAGGCGGAGGCCAGCAGCAGCGTCGTCACGCCGTCATCGTTCCACGCCTCCCGCGCCGGCCCGGGGGCCCGGCTCGTGGGGACGCGGGGTCAGGGCAGCAGGGCCGAGCGCAGCACGTCCAGCCCCACCGACCCCACGTCCAGCGCGCGGCGGTGGAACGCCTTGAGGTCGAACGCCGCCCCCTCGGCCGCCGCCACGTCGTCGCGCAGCGCCGTCCACAGCCGCTCGCCGACCTTGTAGCTCGGCGCCTGCCCCGCCCAGCCCAGGTACCGGTCCAGCTCGAACCGCAGGACGTCGGGGTGGTTGCCCGAGACCGACCGCAGGTACGCCCACGCCTTCTCGTACGTCCACGCGCCGCCGCCGACCTCCGCCGGGGCCGGCAGCCCGCAGTGGAACCCGATGTCCAGGACCACCCGCCCGGCCCGCAGCAGCTGCGCGTCGAGCATCCCCAGCACCTCCCCGGGGGACTCCAGGAAACCCAGGTCCTGCATGAGGCGCTCGGCGTACAGCGCCCAGCCCTCGCCGTGCCCGGAGATCCAGCACCCCTGCCGGCGCCACCGGTTCAGCACCTCGCTGCGCACGGCGGTCTGGCCGATCTGCAGGTGGTGGCCCGGCACGCCCTCGTGGTGCACGGTCGTCGCCTCGCGCCACGTCGAGAACGTCGTCTGCCCGGCCGGGACCGCCCACCACATCCGGCCCGGGCGGGTGAAGTCCTCGCTCGGGCCCGTGTAGTAGATCCCGCCGCTGGTGGTCGGCGCGATCCGGCACTCCAGCCGGCGGATCGCGGCGGGGATGTCGAAGTGCCTGTCCTGCAACGCGTCCACGGTCCGGTCGGACCGGTCCTGCATCCAGGCGCGGAAGTTCGCCGCGCCCTCCACGACCAGGTCGGGGTCGGCGTCGAGGGCGGCGGCCGCGGCCGCCGCGTCCCCGGTGCCGGTGACCTGCCGGGCGACGTCGGCCATCTCGGCGCGCACCCGCGCGACCTCCTCCAGCCCCCACGCGTACGTCTCGTCGAGGTCGACGTCGGCGCCCACGAAGTACCGCGACCACAGCCCGTACCGGTCGCGGCCCACCGCGTCGGCCGCCGGGGCCTGCGGCAGCAGCTCGGTGCGCAGGAACTCCGACAGCTCCGCGTACGCCCGCGCGGCCAGGTCCCCCGCCGGGCCGAGACCGTGCTGCGCGGCGAAGTCGGGGAAGAACCCCCGCGCGTACCCGGCCGCCTCCACCGCGCACGCCTCGACCTGCCGGGCCGCGGCGACCCGGCCGCCGGCGGCCGCCGCGCGCAGCGACTCCACGTAGCCGGCGACGGCGGCGGGGACGGCGGCTAGCCGCTCGCCGACGAGCGCGCGGTCGGCGTCGGTGTCGGTGGGCAGCAGGTCGAAGACCATCCGCAGGTCCTGCACGGGGGAGGCGATGACGTTGAGGTCGCCCAGCAGCTCCCCGGCCTCGTGCAGCGCGACCTCCAGGCCCAGCCGGTCCTGCATCGCCGCGACCGTGACCCGGTCCACGTCGTCCTCGACGGGGGTGCGGGCCAGCTCGCGCAGGGTGGCGCGGGCGGCGTCGGCCACCTGCTCCAGCCCGGCGGGGGACCGGTCGCCCAGCCCGGGGGCCGGGTCGGGCACCCCCAGGCTGAGCGCGAAGGACGGCTGCAGGCGCAGCACGGACTCGAGGTGTCGTTCGGCGACCGCGTCGATCGCGGTGGGCCGCCGCTGCTGCTCGCTCACACCCCGACCCTAGTGATCACGACGTCGTGGCGGGAGCCTTCGCGGCGGCGGCGTCCAGCAGCGGGACCAGCCGGTCCAGGGCCCAGGGGAGGCTGAGCAGCGTCGCGGAGGTGGCGGTGACGAGCTGCTCGTCGTCGATCCAGGCGACGGCGTCGGCGGCCACGGCCGGCATGGTCGCGTAGACGGGGTCGGCGCGCAGCTGGTCGCGGGTGAGCGTCCCGTAGCCGACGATCAGGTCGCTGTCGACGTCGCGGACGCGCTCCTTGGCGAGCTCGGTGTAGAAGACGTCCTGCGCGTCGGCGAGCGCGGTGATGCCGGGGGCGTCGACGAGGCCGAGCTCGTGGAGGGTGTCGACGCGGGAGTCGCCCGGCAGGTAGACCGACAGGTTCTCGGGGGTCACGTAGACGTAGCTGAACGTCTTGCCCTTCAGCGAGGGGGTGGCGGCGGCGCGGGTGGCGAGGTCGTCCTCGGCGTCGGCCACCAGCTCCTCGGCCTCGGCGGACTTGCCCAGGGCCTTGCCGACGAGCGTGGTCTGGTCCTGCCAGCTCGTCAGCCACGGCTGGTCCGGGTACCCGACGGTGGGGGCGATCTTGCTCAGGGTCGCGTAGTCCTCGGCGGTGATGCCGGAGTAGACGGCGAGGATGAGGTCCGGGGTCAGCGCGGTGATCTGCTCGAAGGGCAGCTCACCCGACGTCGGGTTCGGCAGGAAGGTCGTCGCGTCGGCGTCGAAGTGCCCCTCCCACCAGGGCAGGGTGCCGTCGGGGTTGCCGCCGTAGGTGATCTCGGGGATGCCGACGGGCTGCCCGCCCAGCGCCCAGACGACGTCCTGCGAGCCCCAGCCGAGGCAGACGATCCGCTGCGGTTCGGCCTCGATCGTGGTCGAGCCCAGGGCGTGCTCGATGGTCACCGGGAACGCGCCCCCGTCGCCGGTGGTCGCCGCGGGGGTGCTCGCGGCCTCGTCGCCGGCGTCGTCGGAGCCGCAGGCGCCCAGCAGGGGCAGGCCGGCGAGCAGGGGGACGGTGGACAGCACGGTGCGGCGCGTCGTGGGCACGGGGGAACTCCTACCTTCGCGTGTCAGGGGAGCCTCACCTCACCACAGGTTGCCCGGTGGGCGAAATCCACGGGGCAGAATCGGGGCGTGGAGCCCCCCGAGCAGCCCGACGCGCCGACCTGGACGGACCTGGACCGGCCCCCGCTGCGGGCGGCCGCGCTGCGCGCCGCGCTCGTCGGGCCCCGGGCCTGGAGCCGGCTCGACGTCGTCGCCACCACCGGCTCCACCAACGCCGACCTCCTGGCCGACGGGGCCGCCCCCGACGGGGCCGTCCTCGTCGCCGACCACCAGGGCGCCGGGAGGGGCCGGCTCGGCCGGACGTGGACGGCGCCGGCGCGGTCCTCGCTGGCGGTCTCGGTCCTGCTGCGCCCCGCGCAGCCCCTGGACCGCTGGCCGCTGCTGCCGCTGGTCACCGGCCTCGCCGTCGTCGACACCCTCGACGCGCTCGGCGTGCGGGCCGGCCTGAAGTGGCCCAACGACGTCCTGGTCACCGGCCCGGACCGCCCCGGGAAGGTCTGCGGGATCCTGTGCGAGGCCCGCGCCGACCGCGTCGTCGTCGGGGCCGGGATCAACGTCTCGCTGCGCGCCGACGAGCTGCCCGTCGAGACCGCCACGTCGATCGCGCTGGCCGGGGCCCGCGCCCGCGACCGCGACACCGTGCTGCGCCGCTACCTGCGCGCGCTGCGGCGACGGGTGGACGCCTGGGCCGCGGGGGAGCCGGTGCTGGCGGACTACCGCGCCGCGAGCCTCACCCTGGGCCGCGAGGTGCGGGCCCAGCTGCCGGACGGCACGGCGCTGGAGGGCGTGGCCGTCGACGTGGAGGCCGACGGCCGGCTGGTCGTGCAGCCCTCAGGCGGGGCCCGGACGAGCCTGGCTGCGGCGGACGTCGTCCACCTGCGTCCCGCCTGAGAGGTCCTCGGCGGCCTCGTCCGTGGAGGCGGGGTGGGCCTGCCAGCCCTCCTCGCGCAGCTCCTCGACGAACACGAACCGGCGGTAGGCCCACCAGCGGAACAGCGTGCCCAGCGCGACCCCGACGACCTTGGCCGAGATGTTCGAGGCGACCGGGCCGCGCAGGTCCAGCACGTAGTACGTGAACCCGAGGCAGACCAGGGAGATGAGCAGCCCGACGCCGTTCATGACGAAGAACAGGAACAGCTCGCGCGGGGCCGAGGCGCGCCGCCGGTGCCGGAACGTCCAGTACCGGTTGCCCAGCCACGCCACGACGATGCTCACCACGACCGAGATCACGTTCGCCGTCAGCGGCTTGTGGTGCAGGACGCCGACCCCGTCGGGACCGGCGAAGCGCAGCAGGTTGAAGATCCCGAAGTCGGTGACGAACGCGACGGCGCCGACGATCCCGAACTTCGCCGCCTCCCGGGCCAGCACCTCGTAGGTGTCCCGCAGCCGTCGCACGAGACCCGTGCCGTCCCGGTCGTCCCTGCTCACTCGCGTCCCCTCGGTGGTGGCCAACTCGTCCTGCGGCCACGCAGTCTGACGCGTCAGCCTGGGAACCGGCTCCAGATCACCGGTCCGCGCCCACGCGTGTCTCCTCGCGCGGCTGCCGGGGGGCCAGGTGGTCCTCCATCTTCACCGCCGCGACGAGACCGGCGACGACGAACGCCACGCAGACGATCACGGTGAACAACGTCTTCCCCCTCCGTGGGCCGCTCCGCCGGGCCGCGGGGCGTGGGACCAGGGTGTCCCACCCGGTGCGGCGGGGCATCCCGGGGTCCATCGGCAGGCCGGGGGCCTCGCGCCACCCACTACCCTTGACGAACGTGACCGCCCCCACGACCACCCCGTCGGCCACGCCGTCGAACGAGCCGTCGAACGAGCCGTCGCGTCCGGACCCCGCCCCCTACGCCCGTCCCGGCGGTTTCCCCGTCGTGGGCGTCGTCGGCGGGGGGCAGCTGGCGCGGATGATGCAGCCGGCGGCCCTCGCCCTCGGGCTGCGGCTGCGGGTCCTGGGCGAGGGTCCCGACGTCTCCGCCGCGCAGGTGATCACCCCGGCGCCGGTGGGCGCCGCGGACGACCTCACCGCGCTCGTCGCGTTCGCCTCCGACTGCGACGCCGTGACGTTCGACCACGAGCACGTCCCCCCCGCGGGGCTGCGGGCGATGGCCGAGGTCACCTCGGTGCAGCCGGGCGCCGACGCCCTGGTGCACGCCCAGGACAAGGTCGTCATGCGCGAGAAGCTCACCGAGCTGGGCGTCCCGTGCCCGGCGTGGGCCCGCGTCGCCGACCGATCCGCCGTCGAGGGCTTCGCGGCCACGGCCGGGTGGCCGGTGGTGCTGAAGACCCCGCGCGGCGGGTACGACGGCAAGGGCGTCCTCGTCCTGTCCTCGCCGCAGGACGAGCGGTGGGCGACGGCCGAGGCGTGGCTGGCCGACTGGGCCGGGCGCGGTGGGCTGCTGGCCGAGGAGCACGTGCCGTTCACCCGCGAGCTCGCCGCGCTCGTCGCGCGCAGCCCCTCGGGGCAGGCCGCGGCCTGGCCCGTGGTGGAGACCGTGCAGCGCGACGGCGTGTGCCACGAGGTGACCGCGCCCGCCCCCGGCCTGGCCCCCGAGCTGGCCGCGGAGCTGACCGGCATCGCCCTGCGCATCGCCGGGGGGCTGGACGTGACCGGCGTGCTGGCCGTGGAGGTCTTCGAGGTCGAGCGCGACGGCCGGCGCTCCGTCGTCGTCAACGAGCTCGCGATGCGCCCGCACAACTCCGGGCACTGGAGCATCGACGGGTCGGTGACCAGCCAGTTCGAGAACCACCTGCGGGCCGTCCTGGACCTGCCGCTGGGCGACACCGCGCCCCGCGCGCCGTGGACGGTCATGGTCAACGTGCTGGGGCCGCAGGAGATCGAGGAGCGGCACGAGGACCTGTACCGGTCCTACCTGCACGTCATGGCGCACGACCCGGGCGTCAAGGTGCACCTGTACGGCAAGGAGCAGCGGCCCGGCCGCAAGCTCGGGCACGTCACCGTCTACGGCGACGACCTGGACACCGTCCGCTCGCGCGCTCGGCACGCGGCGGCCTTCATCGCGGGGGAGATCGACGAGTGAGCGTTCGCGTGGGCCTGGTCATGGGGTCGGACTCGGACTGGCCGGTGATGGAGGAGGCCGCCAAGGCGCTGGAGGAGTTCGGCGTCGGCTACGAGGCCGACGTCGTCTCGGCGCACCGCATGCCGCAGGACATGGTCGCCTGGGGCGCCGCGGCCGCCGACCGCGGGCTGCAGGTCGTCGTCGCCGGGGCCGGCGGGGCCGCGCACCTGCCGGGGATGCTGGCCAGCGTCACGCCGCTGCCCGTCATCGGCGTCCCCGTGCCGCTGCGGTACCTCGACGGCATGGACTCCCTGCTGTCGATCGTGCAGATGCCCGCGGGCGTGCCCGTGGCGACCGTCTCCATCGGCGGGGCCCGCAACGCCGGGCTGCTCGCGGTGCGGATCCTCGCCGCCGCCGACCCCGAGCTGCGGGCGCGGATGGTGGAGTTCCAGGACTCCCTGCGGCAGACCGCGTACGACAAGGGCGAGAAGCTGCGGGCGCGCACGCGCCGCGGCGGGGTGGGCTTCGGGGCCTGAGCCTCAGCCCGCGGCGACGAGGTGGCGTTCGGTCACCGCGTGCCACGCCGTCTCCACGTGGGGCGCGGTGAACAGCGACGCCTTCCGCGGGCTCCACGCCCGGACCTTGGTGTGGGTGTCGCCCCACGAGGTCGCCGCTGCCTCGTCGTGCTGCAGGACCCAGTGGACGGTGGCGAGCAGCTCGAGGCCGTACGTGCTCTCGAAGCCCTCGATGGCGGTCAGCACGTCGTGGATGCGTCGCTCCGTCTCGGGGTGCTCGGCCAGGTAGTCCGCGAGGACCGCGGCCGTCTCCGGCCGGACCTGAATCGCCTCTGCCTCGTCGACGCGGGCCGAGCCGTCCCCGAAGCCGCTGATGTAGTGCCCTTCCATCGCCCGCAGAGACTTCCGCAGGTCGTCGGCGTACGGGCCGTAGCGGTGCTGGACGAAGTGTAGGCGCAACGGTTCGCCGGCGTTCTGCAGGAAGTAGGCGAGCTTCTGCACCTCGACGAGGGTCGGGGGCTCGAAAGTGAGCTGCTCGTAGAAGGACATGAGCGCGAGCAGGGCCGCCCGTCCCGGGGTGAGCTGCGGGGCGCGCTCGCGGCGGACCTGCTCCGCGGCGGGCGGCGCCCCGGCGGGGGCGAAGACCCGCACGTCCACCGTGTCGGCGACGGGACCCAGGGCGCTGGTGATGAGCGGCTCGACCTCGTTCCAGGCGAGTCCGCCGTTCCCGCACCCCAGCGGCGGAACGGCGATGGACGTGATGCCGAGCTCGTCGATCACCCGCACCAGGTCGGTCAGACCGCTGCGGACGTCCTCGATCCGCGACCGGTCCTTCCAGTGGCGCTTGGTGGGGAAGTTGACGATGAACCGCGGGCCGGTCAGCGCCCCCGTTTCCCAGACGTGCATGCGCCCGGGCTGGACCCCACCGCGTGCGCAGGCCGCCGCGTAGGCGGTGAACATCTCGGGCCAGGCCCTCTTGAACTGGAGGGCGATGCCCTTGCCCATGACGCCGACGGTGTTGACGGTGTTGACGAGGGCGTCGACGTCCTGGGCCAGGAGGTCGCCGTTCAGCACGCTGATGGACATGGACACCCCCTCAGAAGTACCAGTCGGGTCGGACACGGACGTACGTCTCCACGCCGCAGTCCTGCAGGACAGTCTCCACCCTGTGCGCCGCCTCCTGCGTCCGGGTGGCGACTCCCAGGACGGCCGACCACGGCACCGACGGGTGGGCCAGGCACTCGGCTTGGCGGCGCTCCTTGCGGTCAGGTTGGTCGGCGGTCGGAGCCCACATCCGTGCGGCCATGAGCCCCCAGTCGACGAAGTCCTCGCCGTCGAGATCGGCGTCGTCCGCGCTCAACCGCGCGAGCTGGAGCACGGCGTGCCGGTCGCTCGCGACGACGGTGGCGCCCGCTTCCCGCAGGCGCTGGGTGGAGCTCACCACGTAGACGATCTCCTCCGTCCGGGCGGCGTCCTCACCGACCTGTCCCTTCGTGATCGCGAAGAGCATCGGGCTCCGCGGGGCGAAGTACCACGGCACGTAGTCCGCGAGGGTGCCGCCGGCACCGCACAGGACACTGCGGCGGGCACGGCGCTCCTTATGTGGGTGTACCCGATGCCGACGCCGGTGATCCCGCGGCGTCGGCACTCGGTGTCGGACAGCAACCCCTCCCGAACCATGCCGGCCAGCCGTTCGATCCGCGTCATGTGGAAGACGAGGGTCGGCTGCGGACGCGGCATGGGCGCCATCTTGCCCTGACGCCACGACGCTCGGTCACGGCTGGGCACAGCTCGGTAGATTGGGTGGGTGATCACCGGCGAGCTCAAGAGCAAGATCGACCGCGTCTGGGACGCCTTCTGGTCGGGGGGGATCTCCAACCCGCTGGAGGTCATCGAGCAGATCACCTACCTGCTCTTCGTCCGCCGCCTCGACGAGATCCACACCCGCGACGAGAAGATGGCCAAGCGCACCGGAGAGTCGATCGAGTCGCCGATCTTCCAGCCGGGACAGGACGCCCTGCGGTGGTCCCGCTTCAAGGACCTCGAGCCGGGGGTGATGCACCAGCTCATCGCGGACCAGGTCTTCCCGTTCCTGCGCCGGCTGGGGGTGGACGGCTCGACGTACTCCGAGCACATGAAGGACGCCCGGTTCACCATCCCGACCCCGGCGTTGTTGTCGCGGGTGGTCGACATGCTCGACGACATCCCGATGGTCGACCGCGACACCAACGGTGACCTCTACGAGTACCTGCTGTCCAAGATCGCCAGCGCCGGGGTCAACGGCCAGTTCCGCACCCCGCGCCACATCATCCAGCTCATGGTCGACATGACCGCCCCGAGACCGGACGACGAGATCTGCGACCCGGCCGCGGGCACCTGCGGCTTCCTGGTGGCCGCCTCGGAGTACCTGCGCCGCGAGCACCCGTCGATCATGACGAATACGGAGCAGCGCAAGCACTTCCACCACAGCATGTTCCACGGGTACGACTTCGACTCGACGATGCTGCGGATCGGCAGCATGAACATGCTGCTGCACGGCATCGAGGCCCCCGACGTGCGCTACCGCGACTCGCTGTCCGAGGGGGCCTCAGACGAGGAAGGGCTGTACTCGCTCATCCTCGCCAACCCGCCGTTCGCGGGGAGCCTCGACTACGAGTCGACGGCGAAGGACCTGCAGCGCGTCGTGAAGACGAAGAAGACCGAGCTCCTGTTTATCGCGCTCTTCCTGCGGCTGCTCAAGCCCGGGGGTCGCGCGGCGGTCATCGTGCCGGACGGAGTGCTGTTCGGTTCCAGCAAGGCGCACAAGGAGCTGCGCCGGACCCTCGTGGAGGACCAGAAGCTCGACGCGATTGTGAAACTGCCGTCCGGGGTGTTCAAGCCCTACGCGGGGGTGTCGACGGCGATCGTGTTCTTCACCAAGACCGACTCCGGCGGCACCGACGACGTGTGGTTCTACGACGTCGCCGCGGACGGGTTCTCGCTGGACGACAAGCGCAACCCTGTCGAGGCGAACGACCTGCCGGACGTGCTTGCGCGCTGGGCGGAGCGGAAGAGGAGCGAGCGGGAGCGGGTGCGGACGGAAAAGAGCTTCTGCGTGCCGAAGTCGGACATTGCGGCCCAGGGGTACGACCTGTCGGTTAACCGGTACAAGGAGGTGGTTCACGACAACGTTGAGCATCGCGAACCGGGAGAGATCGTCAAGGAGTTGTTCGCGTTAGAAACTGAAATTCAGCAGAAACTTGAGGACCTCAAAAGGATGTTGCAGGCATGAAAGTTTCTCTTGGTGACTTGATTGTAAGCGCTCAGTCCGGTTTTGCGTGCGGATCTCAGGACCCTGATGGCGTTTTTCAGTTGCGTATGAACAACGTGACCCGACATGGCCGGCTAAATTTGGAGAAGAGACGACGAGTGCCGGCGAACGCCCATCCTGACATGGCCAGATTCGAAGTGTTGGCCGGAGATGTGCTCTTCAATGCGACCAATAGTCCCGATCAGGTCGGGAAGTCGGTAAGGGTGGAGCACCTTGATGAGACTATGGTCTTCAGTAACCATTTTCTCCGGCTCCGCGTTGATTACCGACGGCTCGACAGCAGTTACCTGGCCCATTGGTTGCAGTGGACCTTCGAGCGTCGAGTATTCGAAGGAATGTGCAAGCAGTGGGTCAATCAAGCAACAGTCAGCCGAGATGCCCTCTTGAATCTTGCTATACCTATTCCGTCGGTGATGGAGCAGCGGCGCATCGCTTCCATGCTCGACAAGGCGGCCTCTGTAGTGAGGTTGCGTGAGCGTGCTAGAGCTGTCCGCGATGCCTTAAGTGCGTCTGTCTATTACGCGCACTTCGGTGACCCTGTACGTAATGAGTCGAACTGGGCAGTAGCGCCGCTCTCGGCTATTGCTCAAACTCGTCTTGGGAAAATGCTGGACAAAAATAGCCAGAACGACGGTATTGTGCGTCCATATTTGCGCAATGCTAATGTTCGTTGGTTCACATTCGATCTTTCGGACCTTCTGACCATGCGATTCTCGGAGAAAGAAGTTCGGGAATTGGCCTTGCGGGATGGAGACCTCCTCGTTTGCGAGGGCGGCGAGCCGGGTCGAGCGGCAGTTTGGTACGGCGACAAGCGTGATGTGTTATTTCAGAAAGCACTTCATCGGGTCCGGCCAGACCTTGAGGTTGTTCTGCCTGAATTTTTGGCGTGGACGCTCCTATTTCTGTCCAAGGGTGGGGGGCTCAAAGATTACGTCACTTCGGCGACAATATCTCACCTGACTGGAGAGAAGCTTCGACGACTGCCAATTACTCTGCCACCTAAGCGCCTGCAGGATTCTTGGGCTGACGTCATGAAACAAATTGAAGTCTTGAACCGCAAGTCGACTGAGGCTGTCGTGCAGTCCCAGGCATTGCTCGCGTCTTTGAGAGCTCAAGTTTTCTTGGACCAATCATGACGAATTTCGCCTTTCTTGCCCCCGAGTGGCTCCTCCTACACGGCGACTGCACCCGCGCCGAGTCCTACCTCGCCTCCGACCCCCGCTCGGCGTGCTTCTACGCCCGTCGCGCCGCCGAGCTGCTCGTCACCCACCTCTACGAGCTGAACCGCCTCCCCGCCCCGTACCGCGATGACTTCTCCGCCCGCTTGAACGACCCCGCCTTCCAGCAGGTCATCACGGTCGGCATTGGCCAGAAGCTGAACCTGCTGCGCAAGGTCGGGAACCGTGCCGTCCACGACACCCAGCAGATTGCGCCGCGCACTGCGCTCGACGTGGTGCGGGAGTTGCACCACGTCATGCTGTGGGCGGCGTTCCGCTATTCCACGAACCCGGATGCGGTGCCGCGCCAGGCGACGTTCGACCCGACCATCGCCGCGCAGCGGGCGCCGCTGAGCCGGGACGACGTCGTCAAGCTCGCGGCCAGGTTCAAGCAGCAGGACGAGGAGCACGCTAAGGCGCTGCGCGAGCGGGACGACCTCGCGGCCGCCAAGGACGCGGAGATCGCGGCCCTGCTCCAGCAGATCGCCGCCGCCAAGGCCGCATCGACGGCCGGTGACGACCGCGACTACGACGAAGCCACGACCCGTGCGCTCATCATCGACGAGCTGCTGGCGGAGGCCGGGTGGCGCCTCGACGACGAGCGCGACCGCGAGTTCGAGGTCGTCGGCATGCCCAACGAAAGTGGCGTCGGCTACGTCGACTACGTCCTGTGGGGGGCGGACGGCCTCCCACTCGCTGTGGTCGAGGCCAAGCGCACCACGAAGGACCCGGCGATCGGTCAGCAGCAGGCCAAGCTCTACGCCGACTGCCTGGAGGCCATGACCGGACGCCGGCCCGTCATCCTCTTCACCAACGGGTACGTCACCCAACTCTGGGACGACGCCGCCGGTTACCCGCCCCGGAAGCTGCAAGGCTTCCTCACCCGCAGCGAGCTTGAGCTCATGGTCGCCCGTCGCACCACGCGGCTCCCACTCGCCGGGGCCGCCATCGACGCCTCGATCGTCGGACGGCCCTACCAGACCCGCGCCATCCGGGCGATCGACGACGCTTTCACCCGCAAGCAGCGGGCGGCCCTGCTCGTCATGGCCACCGGGGCGGGGAAGACCCGCACCACCATCGCCCTGGTCAAGCAGCTCATGGAGGCCGGCTGGGTCAAGCGGGTCCTCTTCCTCGCGGACCGGACCGCGCTCGTCAAGCAGGCCGTCGGCGCCTTCAAGGAGCACCTGCCGAACGTCGCGACCGTCAACCTCGTCACCGAGAAGATCACCGAAGGCCGGGTCTACGCCTCGACGTACCCGACGATGATGAACCTCATCGACGTCACCGACGGCGGTGAACGGCTCTTCGGGCCCGGCTACTTCGACCTCATCGTCGTCGACGAGGCGCACCGCTCCGTCTACCAGAAGTACCGGTCCATCTTCGCCTGGTTCGACTCCCTCCTCGTCGGCCTCACCGCCACCCCCAAGGACGAGGTGGACCGCAACACCTACGAGCTGTTCCACCTCGAGGACGGCGTCCCCACCGACGCCTACGGCCTCGCCGAAGCCATCGACGACGGTTTCCTCGTCCCCGCTCAAGCCGTCGCCGTGCCGATGAAGTTCCTGCGGCACGGCATCACCTACGACGCCCTCAGCGAGCAGGAGAAGGACGACTGGGACGCCGCCGAGTGGGGCGAGGACGCCGACCCGCCGGACGCGGTGGCCGCCGAGGAGCTCTACCGGTTCCTCTTCAACACCGACACCGTCGACAAGGTCCTGGCGAAGCTCATGGCCGACGGTCGCAAGGTCGCCGGCGGTGACCGTCTCGGCAAGACCGTCGTCTTCGCCAAGAACCAGCAGCACGCCGAGTTCATCCGGGAACGGTTCGACCAGGCCTACCCCCACCTGGCCGGGCACTTTGCGCGGGTCATCACCCATGCCGTCCCTTACGCGCAGAACCTCATCGACGACTTCTCGCAGCCCGACAAAGCTCCCCACATCGCGATCTCCGTCGACATGCTCGACACCGGCATCGACGTCCCCGAGATCGTCAACCTGGTCTTCTTCAAGACCGTACGCGCCAAGAGCAAGTTCTGGCAGATGATGGGCCGCGGGACCCGTCTGCGCCCCGACCTCTACGGGCCCGGCCAGGACAAGGCGGACTTCTACGTCTTCGACTTCTGCGGGAACCTCGAGTACTTCCAGCAGGACCTGCCTGAGACGGGCGGGTCCGTGCAGCGCTCGCTGATGGAACGGCTGTTCGAGGCGCGGGTGTCGCTCGTCGCAGGTCTCGACGGTCAGCTCGGACCGGAACCGGCGGATCCCGTTCTCGGGCGCGGCGACCAGGACGAACGCGGGCTGCGGACCGACACCGCTGACCTCTGCCGTTCCTACGTGTCCGGCATGAACCTCGACAACTTCCTCGTCCGTCCCCAGCGCGAGTGGGTCGAGCTCTACGGGGAGCCGGACACGTGGCACCAGCCGATCACCCCCGACCGGGCCGGTGACATCGCCCAGCACCTCGCCGGCCTGCCCTCCTCGGAGGGCGCGGACGAGGAGAACGCCAAGCGGTTCGACCTCCTCCTGCTGCGTCTGCAGCTCGCCCACCTCGACGGGGACGTCGGCGTCTTCGACCGGCTCCGTGCGCAGGTCCAGCAGATCGCCAGCTCACTGCTGTCGCGCACGAGCATCCCCGTCGTCGCCGCCCAGGCACAGTTGCTCGACGAGGTCGCGGGCGACGAGTGGTGGGTGGACGTACCCCTCCCGCACCTGGAGCGGGTGCGTCGGCGCGTGCGGGACCTCGTGCAGTTCATCGAGAAGTCCCAGCGCGCCATCGTCTACACCAACTTCGCCGACGAGCTGGGGGAGGACAGCGTCGTCGACCTCCCCGGCATCACGCCTGGCACGAACTGGGAGCGGTTCCGCGAGAAGACGACCGCCTACCTGCGCCAGCACGAGGACCACCTCGCGCTGCAACGGTTGCGTCGCAACATCGCCCTGACCGCCGACGACCTCACCGCGCTGGAACAGATGTTGCTGGAGTCGGGTGCTCAGGACGCCGACATCACCCGGGCGAGCGAAGAGGCCCAAGGGCTCGGATTGTTCATCCGCTCCCTCGTCGGCCTCGATCGGCAGGCGGCGACGGAGCTCTTCGCGGAGTTCCTCGACGAGACGACCTTCAGCGTCGACCAGGTCCGGTTCGTGCAGCTCGTCATCGACCACCTCACCGCCAACGGCATCGTCGAGGTGAAGGCCCTCTACGCCCCACCGTTCACCGACCGGGCACCGCACGGCCCGGACTCGGTGTTCGCCGACGAACAGGTCGACACCATCGTCGCCCGGTTGCGGGACGCACGCCGACGCGCGCTGGTCGAGGGGGCAGTCGCCTGACGCCGCTGCTCGACGCCTGCCGCAGGGCCACCCCTCCCGCGGGAGGGGTAACCCTGCTGTTCCCGGCGGGGTCCCCTGACCCACCCTCACCGGACGGGCCGACACACGGTGGTGCTCTCTACCGGGTGCACCGTGACCGGTGCGCGGTGCAGGGCTGCTCGGTGCTCGGGGAGTCGAACCCCAGGTCGCCCACCACCTGCCGCAGTCGGCCGGGATGCCCGCCGGCCGTCGGGTCGTGTCCGCTCCCGTCCGGTTACCGACTCCCCACCGGCCCCTGCTCCAGCAGCTCGTGCGTCCAGTTCGCCTGCTGGATCCTGCCGTCCAGCGTCCGCAGCTCGCGGGCCACGTCGTCGGCCTGCGCACGGAGGGCCTTGACGGGCAGCGCCGTGAGCTGCCGCAGCTCGCTGCGCAGCTGCCGCACCCCGTGACCGGACGCGGCGTCCGCGGCCGACGTCAGCACGCTGTGCCGCAGCCGCAGGACGTCGCGGGTGGCGAGCGCGTCGGTCATCGTCCCGTCGGGGCCGAGGTCGACGGTGGAGTTCGTCCGGTTGATGCGGGCGATGAGCGTGCGCAACCGGGTGAGCACCTGCTCGGCCTCGGCGAGCAGGGCAGCGGCGTCCTCGGCCGGCTCCTCGCCCTCCTGGTAGCGGGCGTTCGCCGTGATCCGCGAGCGCAGCTGCTCGACGCGGCGCTGGGCGTCGGCGCGTTCGGTCAGGGCTTCGGCGAGCTTCACGTCCCGACCGTACGTCGCGCGGGCCCGGCGGGCGACGGCTGCGCTGATCCGGTGGTCCTGCCCGCGGGGGTTTCAGCGCCCGCCCGGCCCGTCCGATGGCTCGGGGGTGAGACGTGCGCCCCGGCCGTACCGGCAGACCGCGCGTCCGTCGGTGGAGCTGCAGGTGAGCCGGCGCGACGCCACGCTCGACGACGTCCTGGACGTCGTCGGGTGCCGCGGCGACCGCGAGGACGAGCGGCGCGGGGTGAGCTGGGTGCTGCGGGAGGACCCGCCGCCGGGGCAGACCCTCACGGTCGCGACGCGGCGGCTGCTGGAGCGGGTCGTCCCGCTGCGCGCGCCGCTGGCGACGCTGCGCGGGCGCGGGTTCACGGTCCGGGTGCTCCTCCAGCAGGCCCCCGGGGACGGGCACGTCGTCCCGGCGGGGCTGTTCGCCGAGGCCGCCGCGTGGGGCGGGGTGGTCGACGTCGACCAGTTCGTCGTCGTCGACTGCGGTGACGTCGACCCCGCCGGGGCGGGGATCTTCCTGGAGGCCGACGCCGTCGCCGCGCGCGCCGCGACGGGCACGGACCTGCTCGTCGGCGGGTACGGGACGCCCGAGCCGGCCCCCGACCCCGGGTGGGTCCTGCCGTGGCGGGGCCGGGTGGTGCGCGAGGTCGACGCCGTCGGGGGGTACCTGCGGCTCGGGCTGGACGACGGCAGCGTCCTGGAGTGCGCGGGTGAGCTGGTCGAGGACGACCCCGCGCCGGTCGTGCCCCGGCCGCGCCGGGCGCGCGTCGTCGGCTCCGCGGTCGTGTGGCCGGGCTGGGTCCGGGTCGTCGGGGAGGGGGTGCGCGTGGAGGGCACCGTCTCGGAGGTCGCGGTGACCGGGCGGGGTTTCACCTTCGCGGGCGGGGTGATGTCCTTCCACGACGTGCCGGCACCGGGCCGGGACCGGCCGACCCCCGTCCGCTGACGGCGCGCCGTCCCCGGCCGCCGTCCCCGGTAGCGTCGCGCCGGTGACCCCCAGCGCGACCCCGAGCCCGTCCGTCAGCACCGAGTCCCACCGCGTCGACGGCCACGACGTGCACGAGCACGTCCTGGTCGCGCCCCTGGACCACCGCGGCGCGGTGCCGGGGACCGTCGAGGTCTTCGCGCGCGAGTACGTCCGCGACGGCCACCGGGACGCGCCGCGGCTGGTGTTCTTCCAGGGCGGGCCGGGGCACCCCGCGTCCCGGCCCGACGTCGTGGGCGGCTGGCTGGACCGGGCGCTGGAGGAGTTCCGGGTGGTGCTGCTGGACCAGCGCGGCACCGGCCGCTCGACGCCGCTGGACCGGCAGTCGCTGACGGGGACGCCGGTCGAGCAGGCCCGGTACCTCACGCACTTCCGCGCCGACTCGATCGTGGCCGACGCCGAGCTGCTGCGGGCCGCGCTGGGTGGGGACACCTGGGCGGCGCTGGGGCAGAGCTACGGGGGTTTCTGCCTCACGACGTACCTGTCGCAGGCCCCGCACGGGCTGCGGGAGGTGTTCATCACCGCCGGCCTGCCCGGGCTGACCACGACCGCCGACGACGTCTACCGCGCCACCTACGCGCAGACCGCCGTCCGCAACGCGGAGTTCTCCGCCCGGTACCCGCGCGACCTGGCGGTGGCGCAGCGGGTCGCCGAGCACCTGGAGGGCACCGAGGAGCTGCTGCCGACGGGGGAGCGGCTGTCGGCCCGCCGGTTCGCCACGATCGGCATCGCGCTGGGGCAGGCGTCGGGTTTCGACGCGCTGCACTTCGCGCTGGAGGACCCGTTCACCCCCGGCGGCCGGCTGCGCGAGCGGTTCCTGGTGGAGGTGGGGCGGCGCGTCTCGTTCGCGGCGCACCCGCTGTACGCGCTGCTGCACGAGAGCATCTACGCCCAGGGGGCGGCGACGAACTGGTCGGCGCACCGGGTCCGGGAGGAGTTCGAGGGGTTCCGCACCGGCGCGCCGGGTTTCCGGTTCACCGGTGAGCACGTCTACCCGTGGCAGTTCGAGGAGGACCCGGCGCTGGTGCCGCTGCGGGAGGCGGCGCACCTGCTGGCCGCCGACGACTCGTTGCCGCCGCTGTACGACGGGCGGGTGCTGGCGGAGAACACCGTGCCGGTCGCGGCGGCCGTCTACGTCGACGACATGTTCGTGCCGTACGCGTTCTCCCGCGCCACCGCGGCGGCGGTCCGGGGCGCGCGGACGTTCGTGACGAACGAGTACCAGCACGACGGGCTGCGGCTGGACGGCCGCCGGTTGTTCGACGTGCTGGTCGACCTGGCCCGCCGCTGAGGGGGCCTACCGCGCACTCTGCCCGGCGTCAAGGGTTGCCTGTGTGCAGTCTGTGCACCACAGTGTGCCCGATCGAACCACCGAGCAGGGAGGCCCTGTGCGCAAGATCGTCCTGTCGGCCGCGATGAGCTCCGCGCTCCTCGCGACGACGCTGGCCGTGACGCAGTCCGCGTCCGCCCAGACCAGTTCCGACCTGACCACCGCCACCACCGAGGGGGCGACGGGGGCGACCCGGTACGTCGTCCTGTACGAGGAGGGCGTCGACGAAGCGCAGGCGCGCACCGCCATCACCGCCGCCGGCGGCACCGTCGTGTCGAGCAACCCCGAGGTCGGCTACGCCGTCGTCGAGAGCACCGACGCGGCCTTCGCCGACCGCGCGGGCGGCGCGGCGGCCCTGGTCGGTGCCGCCGCCGACCGCAGCATCGGCCGCGCCCCGGCCGACGTGGTCGTCAGCGCCGACGACGTCGAGAAGCTGTCGCAGGCCGAGCGCGCGAGCCTGGAGGGCCGGGCGACGCTGAAGTCGCTCGCGGCCCGCGGGCCCGCCGAGGAACCGCTGGCCCCGTTGCAGTGGGACATGCGGGCCATCGGCGCCACTCCCGAGGGGTCCTACGCCGAGCAGCGCGGCAGCAAGAAGGTGACGGTCGGGATCATCGACACCGGCGTCGACGGGACCCACCCCGACATCGCGCCGAACTTCGACGCCGAGGGCAGCCGCAACTTCGTCACCGACCTGCCCGACATCGACGGCGAGTGCGAGGTCGAGGGCTGCGTCGACCCGGTCGACGTCGACGACGACGGCCACGGCACGCACGTCGCCAGCACCATCGGGTCCCCGATCAACGGCCTCGGCATCGCCGGTGTGGCGCCGAAGGTGAACCTGGTGAACCTGCGCGCCGGTCAGGACTCCGGGTACTTCTTCCTGCAGCCCACGCTGGACGCGCTGACGTTCGCCGCCGACTCCGGCGTCGACGTCGTGAACATGAGCTTCTACGTCGACCCGTGGCTGTACAACTGCCAGGCCAACCCGGCCGACTCGCCCGCCGAGCAGCAGCAGCAGCGGATCGTCGTCGCGGCCGTCCAGCGCGCCGTCGACTACGCCCGCGGCAAGGGCGTCCTGCCGATCTCGGCCAGCGGCAACGAGGCCACCGACCTCGGTGCCCCCGGGGTGGACTCCTCCAGCCCCGACTACCCGGTCGACGCCGAGGGCAACCCGGTCGACGCCCGCGACCGCACGATCGACAACGCCACCTGCCTGAACGTGCCCGCCGAGACCGACGGCGTCGTGACGGTGAACTCCACCGGCCCCTCGGGCCGCAAGGCGTACTACTCGAACTACGGCACCGAGCAGTCCGACGTGTCGGCCCCCGGCGGCGACGCCTACGACACCCCGAACCAGCGGGTCTCGCCCGAGGGCATGATCCTCGCCGCGTACCCCGAGTCGGTCGGCCGGGCGGCCGGGACCATCGACGAGGACGGTGAGCCCACCACCGCCACGGTGCTGAAGGTCACCACCCGCGACGGGCAGGACGCGTACTACCAGTACCTGCAGGGCACCTCGATGGCCGCCCCGCACGCGGCCGGGGTGGCCGCGCTCGTCGTCAGCGAGTACGGGGAGCGCGACCCCGCCCACCCGGGGACGCTGACGCTGGACCCGGACGTCACCGAGTCGATCCTGCTGGGGTCGGCCACGGACACCCCGTGCCCGGTCCCGGCGGAGTTCACCTACCGCCGGGTGTCGGCGACGGCCGGTGAGCTGATCTCGACGGCGACCTGCGCCGGCAGCGGCGACGACAACGGGTTCTACGGCGAGGGCGTCGTGAACGCGCTCACCGCGGTCACGCAGTTCTGACCCCCCTCGAAACCCCCGCGATCAAGGACTCCTGTGTCCTTGATCGCGGGGGTTTCGTGCTGCGCAGGGGGTTTCGCCGGGGTCAGGCGGTGAGGGAGCGCAGCGCCTCGGTGTCGTCGGTCTTGAGGTCCTCGAACATCGCCAGCGCCTTGTCGGTGTCCCACTTCACGGCCAGGCCGTGGCCCGTGCGGTAGTTCGGGTCCGAGACCGGCACGGTCATGGAGATCCCGTCGGCGCCGGTCGCGGCGCGCATGCCGCGCAGGAACGACACCAGTTCCGGGAGCGAGGAGTCGTCGTCGACGGTGATCGCGCCACCGCCGGCCGAGGCCAGCGGGTAGGCGCGGAACGGGTTCAGCAGCGTCGCCGGGCTCGCGGCCTTCGCGGTGATCGCACCGAGGAGCTCGCGCTGGCGCTGCGCCCGGCCGAAGTCGCCCTGGACGTCGCTGTAGCGGTACCGGGCGTACCCCAGGGCGGTCCTGCCGTCCATGTCCTGGCAGCCGGCCTGGATGTCCAGCCCCGCCCGCACGTCGTCGACCGCCGCCGCCGGGCACATCTCCACCCCGCCGAGGGCGTCGACGATCCGCGCGAACCCGCCGAACCCGGTCTCGACGTAGTGGTCGACGCGCAGGCCGGAGACCTCCTCGACGGTCTGCGTCAGCAGGGGCGCCCCGCCGATCGCGAACGCCGCGTTGATCTTGTTGCGGTCGTGGCCGGGGATGGGCACGTAGGAGTCGCGCGGGATGCTGATCAGCGCCGCGGGGCCGCCACCGTCGGGCACGTGCAGCAGCATGATCGTGTCGGTGCGCTGCCCGGAGATGTCGTCGCCGCCGGCGGAGTACTCGGCGATCTCCTCGGGGCTCAGGCCGTCGCGGGAGTCCGAGCCGACGATGAGGTAGGTCGTGCCGGGCGTGACGGCCGGGCGCGGACCCGTCGGGGCCGCCGCGACCCGGTCCACCGCCGACCACGCCCGCCAGCCGAGGGTCACCGGGTAGACGACCGCCAGGACCGCCACCAGGGCCACGGCGACCAGGACGCGCCGGCGGCGCACCCGGGCGCGGCGGGGCGAGCGGGCCGGACGGGACCCGGTCCGCGGGGCGGGGGGAGGGGTGGACGGCGGGGACGAGGGCGGACCCGGGGCGGGGCGGCTCAGCTCGGCCAGCCGCTGCTCGCGGCCGGGGGTCTGCGCCGCCGGCCGCACGGGGCGCGCGGGGCGGCGGTGCGGGCGGCCGTACGTCGTGGAGTGCCAGCGCTGAGCGTCCCCGGGACCGCGGTCGGGGTCGTCGTGCTCGGGGGGTTCAGCGGGCATGGCCCCACCGTACGGCCGTCGGGGCGCCTCACCGGGGAGCGTGCGCACGAGTCTCACCCTCCCTGCACACGCGCGGCGCGGGGAGGGTGAGGGGGTGCCTCAGGAGCGGGGGCGGCCCAGGGCGCGGTAGGTCCAGCCCGCGGCGCGCCAGCGCCCGGGGTCCAGGGCGTTGCGGCCGTCGAGGATCCGCTTCTCCTTCACCAGGCCGGAGATCGTGGCCGGTTCCAGGTCGCGGTACTCCTTCCACTCCGTCAGCAGCAGCACCACGTCGGCGCCGGTGACGGCCTCCTCGACGGTGTCGGCGTAGGAGATGTCCGGCACGGCCTTGCGGGCGTTGTCCAGCGCGGCCGGGTCGGTGAGCACCACGTCACCGCCCTGCAGGCGGATCTGGGCGGCCACGTTGAGGGCGGGGGAGTCGCGGATGTCGTCCGACAGCGGCTTGAACGCCGCGCCCAGGACGGCGACGCGCTTGCCGATGAGGGAGCCGTCGCAGACCTCGCGGGCCAGGTCGACCATGCGGATGCGGCGGCGCATGTTGATCGAGTCGACCTCGCGCAGGAACGTCAGCGTCTGGTCGGCGCCCAGCTCCCCGGCGCGGGCCATGAACGCGCGGATGTCCTTGGGCAGGCAGCCGCCGCCGAAGCCGAGCCCGGCGTTGAGGAACTTGCGGCCGATGCGGTCGTCGTGGCCGATGGCGTCGGCGAGCTGGGTGACGTCGGCGTTGACCTTCTCGCACAGCTCCGCCATCGCGTTGATGAAGGAGATCTTGGTGGCGAGGAAGGAGTTCGCGGCGACCTTGACCAGCTCGGCGGTCTGGTAGTCGGTGACGATCAGCGGCGTCCCGCGCTTGAGCGGGGTGGCGTACACCTCGTCCAGCAGGGCCTTGGCGGCCTTGCCCTCGACGGTGGTCTGCCCGCCGGGGACGCCGTAGACGAGGCGGTCGGGGGTCAGGGTGTCCTCGACGGCGTGCCCCTCGCGCAGGAACTCGGGGTTCCACGCCAGCGCCGCGGCGGGCTGGGCGTCGGCGACCTTGGCGGCCAGCCGGGCCGCGGTGCCCACGGGCACGGTGGACTTGCCGACGACCAGCTCGCCCGGGCCCACGTGGGGCAGCAGGGAGTCCACGGCGGAGTCGACGTACTTCATGTCCGCGGCGAACTCGCCCCGCTTCTGCGGCGTGCCCACGCACACGAAGTGCACCGCCGACCCGGCCGCCTCGGCCATGTCGGTGGTGAAGCGCAACCGGCCGGTGGCCATGGTGCGCTCCAGCAGCTCGGGCAGGCCCGGCTCGAAGAACGGCGCTCGCGCGGCCTGCAGGGCCGCGACCTTCTCAGGGTCGACGTCGATCCCGATGACCTCGTGCCCCAGCTCGGCCATGCACGCTGCATGGACGGCGCCGAGGTACCCACACCCGATGACAGTCATCCGCATGGAGCGCACAGTAGCCACCCGTACGCGCTGTGAACACACCTGCGTCCGTTCGCGGGGTGTGAGAAGGGCCGCAGCGGGGTAACCGTGCCGGTGCGGCGACCAAGATCGGGAGAAGTCGTGACACTCTGTGGCTCAAGATTCGGCCGTTCGGGGTCGAGACCAGGAGCCACGGCACGTCCCACCGGAAGGTCACCATGCGCTTGCGTCCCCGCACCCTCGGCCTCGTCGCCGCCCTGGCGATGAGCTCCGCCCTCGTGGCCGGCGCCGCGCCGGCGACCGCGTCCCCCGGTGTCGACCTCAAGGCCGCCGGGGCCCGGGTCTACGGGGCGGACCGCGTCGGCACCGCCGTCGCGGCCTCGAAGTCGTTCTCCGGCGGCAAGGCCGCCGCAGTCGTCCTGACCCGCTCGGACACCTACGCCGACGCCCTCGCGGGCGCGCCGCTGGCCTCCGACAAGACCGGGCCCGTCCTCATGACGTCCCGCACCGCCCTGCAGCCCGAGGTCGCCGCGGCGATCAAGGACGTCCTGGCCTCCACCGGCACCGTCTACCTGCTCGGCGACGGCAACGCGCTGTCGGCCGACGTCGAGAACGCCGTCAAGGCCCTCGGCTACAGGACCCAGCGCGTCTCGGGCGCCGACCGGCTCAGCACCGCCGTCGAGATCGCCAAGCTGCTGCCCGCGGCCACCACCGTCTCGGTCGTCAACGGCTGGAACTTCCCCGACGGCCTCGCCGCCGGCGCCCTCATGGGCGTCGTGGAGAAGGACACCAAGCACAGCATCGGCGTCGTCCTGCTCAGCGACGGCACCAACCTCGGCGCCCCCACGGCGAACTACCTGGCCTCGCGCCAGTTCCAGACCAAGCTCGCCGTCGGCGGGACCGCCGTCACCGCCGTCGGGCGCAGCACCGCCGGCTGGGCCCAGCTCGCCGGCGCCGACCGCTACGAGACCGCCGCGCTCGTCGCGCAGCAGTTCACCTCCAACGCCTTCTTCGACGACGCCACGACCGTCCTCGGCGTCGCGACCGGCGAGAACTGGCCCGACGCGCTGTCGGGTTCGGCGCTCATGGCCTACGGCGGCGGCCCCATGCTGCTCACCGCCAAGGGCTCGCTGCCCGACAGCACCAAGCGGGCCATCGACGTCCTCAAGGCCGACGCGGCCGCCGGGGGCAAGTCGATCACCCAGGTCCTCGTGTTCGGCAGCGAGAACTCCGTCTCCCGCGCCGCCTACGACGCCGCGGTCGCCGCCGCGAGCTGACCCGCAGCGCCCCCGTCAGTCCCCGGCAGGCCCGTCACCCTCGCGGTGGCGGGCCTGCTCCGGTGTGGGGGCCTCGTCCAGGGCCAGGCGCCGCGCGAGCTGCGTGACGGTCTCCTCCAGCGCCCGCGAGCGCCGGTACGACGACACCACGAACCCCAGGAACGCGACGACCAGCCCGTACAGCAGCAGGTCCGCGCCGCGGCCGACGCCGACGGCGTTCGCGACGGCCGTCACCGCCCCCGGCACCAGGATGCTGGCGACCGCCAGCGCGACCAGCGCCGCCAGCAGCAGCCGGCGCACCGCCTGGTGCCGGGCCCCGGCGGTGCTGCGCACGAGGAGCACCCCGACGACGAGCACGACGGCGATGAGCAGGACCTGGATGGCGAGCACGACGACCCCGACCCCTAACCCAGCAGCGTCTCGACGAGGATGTTGACGCTGTTCAGCAGCGACTGGCCCTTGGAGCGGGAGTAGTCGGTGTAGAGCACGTGCACCGGTTCCTCGGCCCAGCGCAGGTCCGAGCGCCCCACCTGGTGCACGATCTCGCTGGCGTGGGCCATCCGGTTGTGCCGGATCCGCAGCGTCGCCGCCCCCCGCCGCGAGAACACCCGCAACCCGTTGTGCGCGTCGGTCAGGCGCAGCCCCGTGGTGCGGTTGGTGTAGACGACGGCCGCGCGCAGCACCGCGCGCCGCAGCGGGTCCAGCTCGGTGCGGCCGTCGAGGAAGCGGGTGCCGAACACGACGTCGAGGTCCTCGTCGTGCAGCCGCTGCACCATCGTCACCGCGTCCTCGACGCGGTGCTGGCCGTCGGCGTCGAACGTCACCACCGACCGGGTCAGCGGGTCCCGCAGCGCGTACGCGATGCCCGTCTGCAGCGCCGCGCCCTGCCCCAGGTTCACCGCGTGCCGCACCACGACCGCCCCGGCGTCCTGCGCGACGCGCGCGGAGTCGTCACCGCTGCCGTCGTCGACGCACACGACGTGCCGGAACCGCTCCCGCAGCCCGCGCACCACGTCGCCGATGACGGTGGCCTCGCAGTAGAGCGGGACGACGACCCACGTGTGGTCGAACCCCGGCGCGGGGCGCGGCGGGGTGTCGGCGGGGGAGTGGGCTGACGTGGTCACGGCCCGTCCATCATGGCGGGTCCCCCGGGCGGGGTCGCGCATCGGCGAGGATGACGCGCGTGAAATCCCTGCTGTCGACGGTCCGCGCGCTGCTCACCCTGCTGCCGGCGGGCAGCTCGCGCTTCGTCGCGGTGTACTGCACCGCCCAGGCGCTGCTGTCGGTCTTCGACGTCGCCGCGCTCGGGCTGCTCGCCGTGCTGCTGCCCGCGGCCGTCAGCGGCGACGGGCGGCTCGCGTTCGCGCTGCCCGTCGTGGGGTCCACCGTCAGCACCGTCCAGCTCATCGTCCTGATCTGCGTGGCGAGCCTGCTGCTGGTGCTGAAGTCCCTGGCCCAGCTCGCCCTCGTGCGCTGGGGCGTCGTCCGGTTCGCCGGGCACGAGGTCGACGTCGCCGACCGCCTCGTGCGGGCCTACCTGTCCGCGTCCTGGGCCTACCGGCTGCGGTCGTCGTCGGCGCGGGCCGTCCGCACGGTCGACGAGTCGCTGAACCAGTCCTTCAACGGGTTCCTCATGCCGTTCTCCAGCCTCGTCGCCGAGGTCGCCTCGCTCGTCGCCGTCGGGGTCGTCGTGCTCGTCGCGGCCTGGCAGACCGCGATCGTGGCCGCCGTCTACTTCGGGCTCATCGCGGTGCTGCTGTACGCCGTCATCGCGCGGCGGGCCGCGGCGGCGGGGCGGGCCGCGACGTCGGCCAGCGTCCAGACCATCCGGCTCGTGCAGGAGTCGTTCGCCACGACGAAGGAGATCACCCTGCGCGGGCGCGGCGACCAGCTCGCCGGGGTGGCCCGGGAGGTCCGCACCGGCAGCGCCCGGGCGCGGGGGATGGCCTTCTTCTACTCCGTCGGCCCCCGGTTCGTGCTCGAGGCGGCCCTGCTCGGCGGGTTCCTCGTCGTCGGCGGTGTCGCGGTCCTCACCCAGGGGGTGACCGAGGCCGTCTCGGCGATCGGGCTGTTCGCCGTCGCCGGGTTCCGCGTCGTGCCGTGCCTGACCCGGCTGCAGTCGGTGTTCGCGACCATGCACGCCCACGAGCCGAACGCCCACGAGGTGCTCGACGCGCTGCGCGAGACCGGGGCCGCCCGCGACGACCGGCCCGCCCCGCAGCCCGGGACCGCCCCGGTGGTCCTGCCGCCGGGAGCGGTCGAGATCGTCCTGGAGGACGTCAGCTTCACCTACCCCGGCAGCGACCGGCCCGCCCTCGACGGGGTGTCGGTGCGGGTGCCGGCCGGGTCCCGCGTCGCGGTCGTGGGGCGCTCGGGGTCGGGCAAGTCGACCCTCGTCGACGTGGTGCTGGGGCTGCTGACCCCCACCGGCGGGCGGATCCTGGTCGCCGGGGAGCCGCTGTCCGACGTCACCGCCGCCTGGCGCGGGCGCATCGGGTACGTCCCGCAGGAGGTCGCGCTGCTCGACGCCGACGTCGCCGCGAACGTCGCGCTGTCCTGGCGGCCGGAGGAGGTCGACGTGCCGCGCGTGGAGCGGGTGCTGGCCGCCGCCCAGCTCGCCGACGTCGTCGCCGGCCTGCCGCAGGGCGTCGCCACCCCCGTCGGGGAGCGCGGGCTGCGCCTGTCCGGCGGGCAGCGGCAGCGGCTCGGCATCGCCCGCGCCCTGTACACCGACCCCAAGGTGCTCGTGCTGGACGAGGCGACGTCCGCGCTGGACGCCTCCACCGAGGCCGCCGTCACCGAGACCGTCGCGCGGCTGCGCGACGACGTGACCGTCCTCGTCGTGGCGCACCGGCTCGCCACCGTCCGCGACTGCGACGCCGTCGTGCTGCTGGAGGCGGGCCAGGTCGTGGACGTCGGCACCTTCGACGAGGTCGTGGCCCGCGTCCCCGACTTCGCGGTGCAGGCCGAGCTGTCGGGGCTGACGGGACCTAATACCCCATAACTTTATCGAACGCATGCACGATCGACTCCATGTCGTTGAGTGCGGACGTACACTCTCCGACGGAGAGGTGGCGGAACGCAATTTGAACGGCGTCCCAGTCGCCATGGTGGGCGATAGCGTTACGCCGTAAGACCTGCGCGTTGATCGCGCTCTTCAAGTCTCGTTCACGACGCCTCAAGGCGATGCCCGTCTGTCGCCAAACGTCGTCTGCAACTTTTCCAGACGCAGTTAAGAGCTTGTCGATCTGATCGGGATCAGTCAATGTCCGAGTAAGTAATTCGAACTCTAAATGCGCTCGGCCTTTAGGGCCCTGCACGGACGCTGCAGATCCCGATCTGATGTATTGCGCTACGACGCTTGCTTCGTTGGCGCCACGTGAGGCATAAGTGTGAAGTATTTCTGCGCCGAGTTCGTGCATGTAGGTGTCTAACGCCGATACCGTGAGAACGACGGCGCAGCGGCAAAGCGTGTCAGACATGGTCTGATTAGCAGGTTGACTCGCTAAGCTTGCGATGCTTCGCACTTGGCTCGCAAGTTGATCGAAGATGAACCGCGCGTGCGAGGGCATTAAAGCCGAGCCTCCTGTGCAAGGTCGTTCACGCGATTTGCAAAGGTGGAGAAAATTCGGTCAAGACTTGCAATTTGGCGCTGAGAACCCTCGTAGACAACCCCAACTTGGCCGAGCTGGTCTTGTGTGAGTTCGTAGACAGGGACGCCGTGCTCTTGTGCTTTTGGTAGCAAGCTATTGAACTCTTGAATTTGCGCAAGAACTGTGCTGCTGGGAATCCCTGCCGCGGCGTAGTCTGCAGCATCGAAAGTGAGGCCCTCCCTCTTAAGGGCAGGAACGAAGTTATCTTCAAGAGCAGACTCAATCTTACGAATCCACTCTCGGAATGGACTTGTTGGCGTACCGTAAGGTTCCTCCTCGGAGGGCGAACGGTAGAGACGGTATCGCTGGATGACCGCCCCAGCTAGTTTCAAGCGGGGCTCAGGATAAGGGTAGAAGGCTGTAGAAAGAACTTCGCTTTCGCTCGCCTGGCGAGCCCATCTGGCCCAACGCGGCAAAACCCCCGCGAGAGATTGCAGAGCCAGCAAGGAAAAGTAGTCCGGAGAAGTCGGAACCACCAGTAGGTCGCTGATGGTTACAAGGTTCTGATTGAGGGCCCCGAGGCTGGGGCTCATGTCAACGAGGACATAATCCGCCGCATACTTTTCTGCAGTTGCTTGGAGGAGATAATAGGCTGCTCCGGGAACATTTTGAAGCGCCATAATACTGCCGCTCAATTCTTGGGCGATGCTGAGACTCACTTCGAATTCCCCCACCCGCAAACTGCCTGGCAGCAGGAAGAGGCCTTCCCTCCCTTCAATGGGGAAGCATTCGACTGCTTCTAGAGGCTTGGGGGCGGATTCGAAGGCCGGTCGGAGCGCCCCGTGGAGGGTTCGGTCCGCATAATCACTCCAGAATTCGGCAGCCTCTTCTTGAACTTGCGAAAAGGTGGTGCTGTCGATATCCGTTTCGCTTTCGGCAACGTCCTCTTCGGGCCACCGAAAGTCCAAACCGCGCACGGCAGCAGTTAGATTGCACTGTGGATCTGCATCCACCAAGATCACGCGCTTCCCGAGGCGAGCGAGCATCCAGCCCAGGTTGAAGGTGGTTGTGGTCTTGCTGACCCCACCTTTGTGGTTGAAGAGAGAGATGATCTTGGCGCTCATGTCACTCAGCGTAGTCGGACTCAGCAACTTTGGGGCAGCGTTGCATCGACTCGCACTCGCGCCTGCGGTGGCAGTGTCGCGTGCTGCTCGGAGGTGCCCACCTGGCCCACCTCGGGACTGCAACAGCTTGAGTTAGCGGCCTACGCTGATGGTTGAGCGTGTTCCCTGAGGGCCAGAGGTCGGCGCGTTTACATCAGGCCCCGGCGACGCTGGGTAGGGTTCCCGATCGTGTCGCCGCTGGTCCGCATCGCGACGCGGACCTACCCGCCGGACGTGGGAGCCGCGCCGTTCCGCCTGCGCGCCCTCGCCCGCGCCCTCGTGGCGCGCGGCTGCGACGTCGAGGTCGTCACCACGTCGGCCACCGCCGCCGAGCGCCCCGACGCGGGCGTGCGGACGCGGCGGCTGCCGGTGCTGCGCGACGGCGACGGCGTGGTCCGCGGCTACCTGCCGTACCTGTCCTTCGACGTGCCCCTCACCGCGCGGCTGCTCACCGGCCGCCGCCCCGACGTCGTCGTGCACGAGCCCCCGCCCACGACCGGGGTCGTCACCCGCCTCACCTCCCGGGCGCGGGGCGTCCCCTACGTCTCCTACCTGCCCGACGTGTGGGCGCAGGGGGCCGTCGCCGCCGGTGCGCCCCGGCCGGTGCTGGCCGCCGTCGGGCACGCCGAGCAGCTCGCGCTGCGCGGCGCGGCCCGCGTCCTGGCCGTGACGCGCGGCATGGCCGACGAGGTCGTCCGCGGCGGCGTGGACCCGGCGCGCATCCGCGTCGTCGGCAACGGCGTCGACGTCGACGTCTTCCGGCCGGCCGCGAGACCTGCTCCCGGAACCGTTGCAGGGCAAGGGATCCGGGTCGTCTACAGCGGCACCATGTCCGAGTGGCAGGGCGCGGGCGTGTTCGTCCGCGCCTTCGCCCTCCTCGCCGCCGGCCACCCCGGGGCGCGGCTGACGATGGTCGGCGGGGGTGTGGACGTCCCCCGGCTGCGCGAGCTCGCCCGCGCCGTCCCGGGCGTGGAGCTGCCCGGGACGGTCGCGCCCGAGCGCGCCGCCGAGCTGCTCGCCGGGGCCGACGTCGCCCTCGCCTCCCTCGTGCCGGGCTCGGGGTACGACCTGATGTCCCCGACGAAGATCTACGCCGCCACCGCGTGCGGGACCCCCGTCCTGTTCGCCGGCGTCGGCAGCGGCGCGCGCACCGTCGCCGACCACGACCTCGGCTGGGCCGTCGCGCACGACCCGCACGCCGTCGCCGACGTCCTCGCCCGCGTCCGGACGCCCACGCCCGCGCGCCGGGCCCGGCTGCGGGAGTGGGCCCTGCAGCACGGCTCGCTGGCCGCCGCCGCCCAGCGCGCCGCCGACGCCGTCACCGAGCTGCTGTGACCGTCGTGCCCGTCACCGGCGGCACGCCCGCCGGGGACGTCCTCACCCTGGCCGTGGCGACGCTGTGGGTCCTCCTCCCCGGCGCCGTCGTCCTGCTGGCCGCGGGACTGCGCCGACTGCCCGTGCTGCTCGGCGGCGCCCCGGCCGTCAGCATCGGCCTGTCCACCCTGGCCGCCACCGCCACCGGGGCGCTGGGCACCCGGTTCACCTGGTGGACCGTGCTGACCGCCACCGCCGTCGTGGCCGCTCTCGCCGCCGCCCTGCGCGGACGGGCCGGGGCGCTGGAGGACCGCACGCCCCGCGGGCCCCTGCTGGCCACCGCGGCCCTCGCGCTCGCCGCCGCCGGCACGGTGGCCGAGGTGTTCCGCCGCGGGCTCGGCGCCCTCGCGACCCCCTCGCAGGAGCACGACACCATCACCCACACCCTCGTCACCGCGCGCATCCTGCGCACCGGCGACGCCGCCCCCTGGCGCGCGCAGGCCGTCGACGTCGTCACCGGCGACCCCGCCCAGTACTACCCGAACGGCCTGCACCAGTGGGCCGCCCTCACCGCGCACACCGCGGGCGTGGACGCGGTCAGCGGGCTCAACGCGACCAGCGTCGTCGTCCTCGCCGTCGTCCAGACCCTCGGGCTCGTCGCGCTCGCCGCCCGCGTCCTGCCCCGCGACTGGCTGCCCGCCGGGGGAGCCGCCGCCGTCGCCGCCGCGCTGGCCCACCAGCCGCTGCTGGCCATGCACCACGACTCCGGGGCGCTGTCGAACGCCGCCGCGATCGCCGTCGCCCCCGGGACGATCGCGCTGCTGCTGCCCCCCGCCCACCGGTCCGGGCGGCTGCCCGGACGGGCGGTCGCCGCGCTCGTGCCCGCCCTGGCCCTGGCCGCGGCCGGGGCCCTCACCGTCCACCCCAGCGCCGCCCTCACCGTCGGCGGCGGCGTCCTGGGCGCCGGCGTCGTCCTGGCCCTGGCCGGGCCCGGGGGCCGGGACCTGCGCCGGGACCTGCGGTGGCCGGCGGGCCTGGCCGGCGCGGCCGTCCTGGCCGGGCTGCTCGTGGGGACCTCGCTGCTGCGCGCCGCGGCCGCCGGCGGCGGGTCCAGCTCCCGCTTCGCGCGCGACATCCCCGTCCAGACCCTGCCCGACGCCCTGCACCGCGTGCTGACCCTGCCCCTGCAGGGCGGCCTGGACCCCGACGCCACCCGCTCCCAGTGGTGGCTCGCCGGGGCCGTCGTCGTCGGCGTCCTGCTGGCCGGGCGCGCCGGCGCGGCCGTCCTCCTGCCGTGGCTGGTGTGGTCGGCGCTCGCCGTGGCCTACCTCGTCGGCGTGCGCGGGCCCGGCGTCGACCTGGTGTGGGACTCGGCGTGGAACTCCTACTACCGCGTCGTCGCCCACGGCAGCCCGTGGGCGTGGCTGCTCGCCGGGGTCGCCGTCGCCCGGATCGCCACCACGTACGCGCGGCGGGCCGCCCCCGTCGTCGCGGCCGCCCTGGGGGTGGTGCTGCTCGCCGGGGCGGTCGTGGTCGCCGGGCCCACCGAGGTCGCGGCGCTGCGCGCGCGGTACGCCGCCCCCGAGTACGAGCGCGTCGACGCCGACGACGAGGCCGCCGGGCGGTTCCTCGCCGCGCACGTCCGCCGCGGTGAGCGCGTCCTGAACTCCGGCAACGACGGCTCCACCTACGACTACGTCCTGCACGGGGTGCCGGTCATGGCGACCACGGCCGTGCCGCTGGCCTCCCAGCCGGACCTGCGGGTCCTGGCCCGCGACCTGCGGGACATGACGCCGCAGGTGCGCGAGCTGCTGCGCGAGCACCGCGTCGGGTGGGTCGTCGTGGACTCCCTGGCCCCCGGGCTGCCGCTGCGGCCGGCCGACGCGGAGTTCTTCGGCGTCGACGGGTACGCCGTCCCGCCGGGCCTGACCGACCTGGACGGCGTGCCCGGCCTGCGCCGGGTGTTCACCAGCGGCTCCGTGGGCGTCTGGGAAGTGGTGGGGCAGGGGGCCGTGCCGTGACCTGGCACCCTGTGGCGGTGCCTCCCGAACCGAGCGCGACCCCGCGCGTCGTCGCGGTGGTCGTCGCCTTCGACCGCCGCGACCTGCTCCTGGCCGGTCTCGACGCGCTCGCCGCGCAGACCCGCCGCCCCGACCTGGTCGTCGTCGTCGACAACGCCAGCTCCGACGGGTCGCCCGCCGCGGTGCGGGAGTGGGCCGCGGCCCACGACCTGCCGCTGGACCTGGTCGTGCTGCCCCGCAACACCGGCGGCGCCGGGGGGTTCGCCGCGGGTCTGGCCCGCGCGGTGCACCGGCACGCCGCCGACGCCGCCTGGCTCATGGACGACGACACCGTGCCGACCCCGACGGCGCTGGAGGAGGCGCTGAAGGCGCTGCGCCGCACCGGGTCGGCGCTCGTGGCGAGCCGGGTGGTGTGGACCGACGGGCGCGACCACCCCATGAACACCCCCCGCGAGCGCCCCGGCGCGAGCGCCGCCGAACGCGCCGCGGCCCGCGCGGCGGACTGCGTGCCGGTGCGGTCGGCGAGCTTCGTGGCGCTGCTGCTGGACGCGCGCGCCGTGCGCGAGGCCGGGCTGCCCGAGGCGGCGTTCTTCCTGTGGAACGACGACTTCGAGTACACGACGCGGCTGCTGCGCGACCGGCGCGGCGTCGCCTCCCGGGCCAGCGTCGTCGAGCACCGGACGAGGGTGTTCGGCGGCAGCGACGCCGACCCGGGGGAGCGGTTCGTGCTGGAGGTCCGCAACAAGCTGTGGACGTTCACCCGGTCCCGGCCGCTGGACGCGCGCGACACCGTCCTGTACGGCGGCGCGACCCTGCGCCGCTGGGCCCGCACCATCGCCCGCTCGCAGCGCCGCGGGGTGCTGCTGCGGGGGCTGGTGGACGGCCTGCGGCAGGGCCTGACCCGCCCCGAGCCCACCGCGTCCGTGCTGCGCGACCTCGGGGAGGTCGGCGAGGACGTGCGCGCCGTCGAGGCGGGCGCCGGCCGCCCGGCGCCCGCGGCCGGCCTCCCGCCGGCCGCCGCCCCCCGCGACGGGGAGCTGCCGCCGTTCTCGGTGCTGCTGCCGGTGTGGGCGCGCGACGACGCCGACCAGCTCCGCCGGGCCGTCCGCAGCGTCACCGCCGACCAGCGGCTGCGCCCCGACGAGGTGCTGGTCGTCCGCGACGGCCCCGTCCCCGCCGACCTGCAGAAGACCCTCGACGACCTCGACGGGGTCGACGGCATCGAGGTCCACGAGCTCCCCGTCAACGTGGGCCTGGCCCGCGCGCTGGAGGAGGGGCTGCGGCAGTGCCGCTTCGACGTCGTCGCGCGGATGGACGCCGACGACGTCAGCCTGCCGGACCGGTTCGCCCGCCAGCTCCCGCTCATCGCCGCCGGGGCCGACCTCGTCGGCTCCGGGCTGCTGGAGATCGGCGCGCACGAGGACGACGTCGTGGGCCGCCGCGTCCCGCCCACCGGCGCCGCCGAGATCGCGCGCTACGCCCGCTTCCACGACCCGTTCAACCACCCCACCGTCGTGTACCGGCGCTCGGCGGTGGCCGCGGCCGGGGGCTACCGCGACCTGGACCTCATGGAGGACTACTGGCTCTTCGCGCGGATGATCGCGGCCGGGGCGCGGGTGGAGAACCTGCCCGAGCCGCTCGTGAAGTACCGCGTGGGCGCCAGCCCCGACGCCGGGTCGTACGCGCGCCGCGGCGGCCTGCGGCTGTTCCGCTCCGAGCTCACCCTGCAGCGGCACCTGCGCCGCGAGGGGTTCACCACGCCCGTCCAGGCCGTCCGCAACGTCGTCGTCCGCGGCGGGTACCGGTTCGTGCCCACCCGCGTCCGCACCGTCGCCTACCGCGCGCTCATCGCGCGAGGGAGGGAGTCGTGACCGCCGTCACCGACACCACGCCGCCCGCCGACACCGCCGCCCCCCGGCGGCTGCCGGAGGTCCGTTCCATCACGGGCCTGCGGATCGTCGCCGCGGTCTGGGTCCTGCTGTTCCACTGGAAGTTCACGCCGCTGCCGGACTGGGGCGGGGTGCGGGCCTTCCTCACCCCCGTCCTGGACTCCGGGCACCTCGGCGTGGACCTCTTCTACGTGATCTCCGGGTTCGTCATCACCCTGACCTACCTGGAGGAGATGGGCCGCCGGCCCCGGCTGCGGGGCTGGGTCGACTTCTGGTGGGCGCGGGTCTGCCGCGTCTGGCCCGCCTACGCCGTCGTCGTGGTCCTGTTCGGCCTGTGGCTGCTGTGGCGGCGCAGCATCGACCCCGCCTTCTACGCCTACCAGGGCGTGCAGCCCGACCTGGGCCCGTGGGCGTGGGTCGAGCAGCTGCTGCTGGTCCAGCTGTGGCACCGCCCCGACTTCGACGGGGCCAGCTTCGTCGGCGCGACGTGGTCGGTCTCGGCCGAGATGGCGGCCTACGTCGCCTTCCCCGTCCTGGCCCTCGTGCTGTTCCGGCTCAAGCGGCTGCCGTGGTGGGTGCTGCTGCTCGGCGCGGTCGCGCTGATGACCCCGGCGGCCCTGCGCAGCTACCAGACCGGCGTCATCTACTGGGACTACTCCTGGCTGGAACGGATCTTCACCTGCTTCGGCGCCGGGGCGCTGGTGTGCCTGGCGGTGCGCCGGCTGCAGGACGGGCCCGTCAGCTCGGCCCGCGCGGCCCGCTGGGCGCCGGGCGTCGCGTGGGTGCTGGTGCTCGAGTGCGTCCTCGTCGTCGGCTGGGCCGCGGGCCGCCCCTACGACCGGTACGCCGTCGTCGCCGTGCTGTTCCCGCTGCTCGTGGGGGCGCTCGCGCTCACCGGGCGCGGGCCGTCGGCGTTCCTGTCCCGGCCCGCGGTCGTGCTGGGCGGGCGGATCTCCTACAGCGTGTACCTGGTCCACGTCCCGGTGTACGAGGTCTTCTGGACGTTCCAGAAGGAGGTCCCGCAGATCGCGCCGGGCGGGCCGTGGACGGGCTTCCTGGTGCCGAACCTGCCGGTCGTCGCGATCGGTCTGGGGTGGGTCCTGTGGAGGTTCGTGGAGGAACCCGCCCGCCGCCGCCTGCGGTCGGTGCGCCCCGGGCGACCCGCGCGTCCCGCGCCGAGTCGTTGAGCCGGCCGGACCGGCGGGACGGCTACGCTGACGCCACCATGCCCGAGCACAGTGCTGCCCAAGAGACACGCCGAGAGACGGAGCGAACGAGGGTGACCGAGCAGTGAACGCAGACCTCGTCGTCGTCGGATCGGGCTTCTTCGGGCTCACCGTCGCCCGCCAGTGCGCGGAGGAGCTGGGCCTGAAGGTCCTGGTGATCGACCGCCGCGACCACATCGGCGGCAACGCCTACTCCGAGGCCGAGCCCGAGACCGGCATCGAGGTGCACCGCTACGGCGCGCACCTGTTCCACACCTCCAACGAGCGGGTGTGGGCCCACGTCAACCGGTTCACGAAGTTCACGCCGTACGTGCACCGCGTGTTCTCGACCTACCGCGGCGGCGTCTACTCGATGCCGGTGAACCTGCACACGATCAACCAGTACTTCGGCAAGGCGCTGTCGCCGGCCGAGGCCCGGGCCCTCGTCGCCGAGCAGGCCGGCGAGATCGACTCCGCCGCCGCCGACAACTTCGAGGACAAGGCGATCTCGCTGATCGGCCGCCCGCTGTACGAGGCGTTCTTCAAGGGCTACACCGCCAAGCAGTGGCAGACCGACCCCCGCAACCTCCCCGGGGCGACGGTCACCCGCCTGCCGGTGCGCTACGGGTACGACAACCGCTACTTCAACGACACCCACGAGGGCCTGCCCGTCGACGGGTACACCGCGTGGCTGGAGCGCCTGGCCGACCACCCGGGCATCGAGGTCCGGCTGGGCACCGACTTCTTCGACGAGGGCCAGGAGGTCCGCAAGGGCAACGTCGCCGGGAACGTGCCGGTCGTCTACACCGGCCCGGTCGACACCTACTTCGGCGACGCCGAGGGGCAGCTGTCCTGGCGCACGCTGGACTTCGAGCAGGAGGTCCTGCCCGTCGGGGACTTCCAGGGGACGCCGGTCATGAACTACGCCGACGAGGACGTGCCCTACACCCGGATCCACGAGTTCCGGCACTTCCACCCCGAGCGGGACTACCCGAAGGACAAGACCGTGATCATGCGGGAGTTCTCCCGCTTCGCGGTCGCCGGGGACGAGCCGTACTACCCGGTGAACACCCCCGAGGACCGGCAGAAGCTGCTGGCCTACCGCGACCTCGCCTCGCGCGAGGAGGGCGTCCTGTTCGGCGGGCGCCTGGGCACCTACAAGTACCTCGACATGCACATGGCGATCGGTGCGGCGCTGTCGATGGTGGACAACAAGCTGACGCCGCACTTCAAGGACGGCGCGGCCCTCGTGGCCGGTGGGGTGGACGCATGAGCACGGTGACGCACGGCGACGAGCTCCAGCTCGAGGGGTCGACGGGCCTGGCCCCGGACGACGGGGTGTGGCGCGAGGTCCACCGCATCGTCTTCCCCGCCAAGACCGACATCGACGTGCTGCCGCTGTACGTCGACTTCTCCCAGTCCGAGGGGTACGCCTCGGCGGAGTCGGACTCCGTGGAGTTCGTCAACACCGGCGGCGGGGAGTCCGACACCGAGGCCGCCGGGGACCGCCGCAGCCTGACCGTCCCGGCCGGCAAGCGGTACTCCCTCGGCTCCTACTTCAACGCGTTCCCGGCCAGCTACTGGCGCAAGTGGACCCGCGCGGAGAAGATCCGCTTCGACGGCTCCTTCACCGGGTCCGGCACCGTCACCCTGTTCAAGTCCAACGCCCGCGGCTCGCGCCAGCGCGTCACGTCGTGGCGGGTGGACGGCCAGGCGCGGCTGTCCGAGGAACTGACGCTGGCCCCCTTCGCCGACGGCGGCTGGTACTGGATCGACGTCGCCGGCGGGGCCGAGGCCCTCACGCTCGTCGAGGCCGCCTGGAGCGCGCCGGTCGCCGACCAGCCCGCCGGGAAGGCGTCCATCGGCGTCACGACGATGAACCGCCCCGACTACTGCGTGAAGACGCTGAACGCGCTGGCCTCCGACGCGTCCGTGCTGGAGGTCCTCGACGAGATCGTCATCGTCGACCAGGGCACCCAGCGGGTCCGCGACGAGGACGGTTTCGACGAGGTCGCCGCCGCGCTCGGGCCGAAGCTGCGCATCATCGAGCAGGCCAACCTCGGCGGCTCGGGCGGTTTCGCCCGCGGCATGTTCGAGGCGGTCCGCGGGGAGCGCAGCAAGTACGTCCTGCTCCTGGACGACGACGTGAACATCGAGCCCGAGGGCATCGTGCGCGCCGTGCAGTTCGGCGACGCCTGCCGCAAGCCGACCCTCGTCGGCGGGCACATGTTCGACATGTACGACCGGTCGGTGCTGCACACCCTGGGCGAGGCCGTGAACCTGTACCGGTTCTTCTGGGGCCCGGCCCGCGGCCTGTACCACGGCCACAACCTGGCGGCCTCGAACCTGCGCCAGACGCCGTGGATGCACCGCCGCGTCGACACCGACTACAACGGCTGGTGGATGTGCCTCATCCCCGTCGAGGTCGTCAAGGAGATCGGGCTGGCGCTGCCGGCGTTCATCAAGTGGGACGACGCCGAGTACGGCCTGCGGGCCATGGAGCACGGCTACTCCACGGTGTCGCTGCCCGGGGCGTGCGTGTGGCACGTGTCGTGGAACGACAAGGACGACACGATCGACTGGCAGGCGTACTACCACGAGCGCAACCGCTTCCTGGTGGCGCTGCTGTACTCGCCGTACGAGCGCGGTGGCCGGTTGTTCCGCGAGAGCAGCTACACCGACGTCAAGCACCTCATCTCGATGCAGTACTACGCGCAGACGCTGCGCAACCGCGCCCTGAGCGACCTGCTCCGGGGGCCGGGCCACCTGCACGACACCCTCGCCAGCACGCTGCCGGCGATCCGCGCGCTGCGCGCTCAGCACCCCGACGCGCAGGTCCAGGCCGAGCCCGACGCCTTCCCCACCCCCAAGCGCGGCAAGCCCGCGCACAAGGGCAAGGAACCGCGCCCGCCGAAGAAGGCCACCCTGCTGCCGTGGGCCGCGCAGGCCGCCCTGCGCCAGCTGCGGCCGGTGAAGCCGGAGGCCGCGCAGCGCCCGGACGCGACCCTCGCCGCCAGCGAGGGCAAGTGGTGGGAGCTGTCGCTGTACGACTCCGCCGTGGTCTCCATGGCCGACGGCAAGGGCGCGGTCTGGTACCGCCGCGACGGGAGGAAGTTCCGGTCGCTGCTGGCCGAGTCCGCCGACCTGCACCGCCGGATGCTCACCTCGTGGCCGCAGCTGCGGGCCTCCTACAAGGCGGCGCTGCCGGAGATCACCTCCATGCAGGCGTGGGCGAAGACCTTCGGCGTCGACCTGTCCGAACCGGTGGAGAAGAACTGACCTTGGCTGCCTCCACGACAGCGCCCCTGGTGGCCCCGGGCCACGGCTCGGGGCTGCTGGACGTCGTCCGGTACCGGTACCTGCTCAAGCTCCTGGTCCGCAAGGAGATGCGGGTCCGGTACCGCGGGTCCGTCATGGGCCTGCTGTGGTCCTACGTGAAGCCGGGCGTGCAGTTCGCCGTCTTCTACTTCGCGATGGGGGAGTTCCTCAAGCTCAACCAGAGCGTCCCCAACTTCGCCGTGTACCTGTTCTCCGGCATCGTCGTCATCAACTTCTACACCGAGGCGTTCGGCAACGCGACGCGCTCGGTGGTGGGCAACGCACCGCTCATCAAGAAGATCTTCCTGCCCCGGGAGCTGTTCGCGGTCTCCTCGGCGTGGGTGGCGGCGATCCACTTCCTGCCCCAGCTCGTCGTGCTGCTCCTGGCGTGCGTCGCCACCGGCTGGCGGCCCGGGCCGGTGCAGGTGCTGGCCGGGGTGCTCGGGTTCGCCATCGTCGCGGTCCTCGCCGTCGGCCTCGGGCTGCTGTTCGGGGCGATCAACGTCCTGTACCGCGACTTCGAGAACATCGTCGACCTGCTGCTGATGATCGTCACGTGGACCTCCCCGGTCCTGTACGACTGGCGCAAGGTCGCCGACGCGGTCGGCGGGCCGGACTCGTGGTTCATGACGCTCTACCAGCTGAACCCGATCACGTCCGCCGTCGAGCTCTTCCACTGGGCCTTCTGGTACCCCACCGGCGATGTCCGGGACGCCGGCGCCGCCGTCGTGCTGCCGCCGCACCTGCTGTGGTCGGGGCTGTGGGCCCTGCTCATCGCCGGGGCGCTGCTGGCGGCCGGGCAGGCCGTGTTCCGCCGCATCGAGGGCCGTTTCGCGCAGGAGCTGTGATGACCGTGACCAACGTCCCCGGCACCACCACCGCCACCGCCATCGAGGTCAACGGCCTCGTCAAGGACTTCACCCTGCGCCACAACCGCTCCCTCAAGGAGCTGGCCATGGCGAAGATCCGGAAGAAGCCGATCTCGGACACGTTCCGGGCCCTGCACGGCATCGACCTCACCGTCCACCAGGGCGAGTCGCTGGCCCTGCTCGGGTTCAACGGGTCGGGCAAGTCGACCCTGCTGAAGCTCATCTCCGGGGTCATGCGCCCCGACCGGGGCACCATCGGCGTCCGCGGCCGCATCGCCGGGCTCATCGAGGTCGGCGCCGGGTTCCACCCCGACCTGACCGGCCGCGAGAACGTGTTCCTCAACGGCGCGATCCTCGGCATGGACGAGGCCACGATCACCGCCCGGTTCGACGACATCGTCGCCTTCAGCGAGATCGAGCGGTTCATCGACACCGAGGTGAAGTTCTACTCCTCGGGGATGTTCCTGCGGCTGGCGTTCGCGGTGGCCGTCCACACCGACCCCGAGGTCTTCCTCATCGACGAGATCCTGTCCGTCGGTGACGAGCCGTTCCAGAAGAAGTGCCTGGCCCGGATCGAGGAGCTGCGCGCCGAGGGCCGCACCCTGGTCATCGTCAGCCACGACCTCGACATGGTCGCGAACCTCTGCACCCGCGGGGTGCTGCTGGAGCAGGGCCGGATCGTCGCCGACGACACCGCCCACCGCGTCGTCGCCCGGATGCGCGGCCAGGCGTGAACCGCAGCACCCGGCACCTCGTGCCCGCCGCGGCTGTCGGCGTGCTCGCCGCGGCCACGTTCCTGCTCGTGCGCACCGCGCTCGTCGACGACGCCTACATCACCCTGGCCTACGCGCGGAACCTCGCCCTGCACGGGACGTGGGGCCTGCTGTCCGACGTCCCCTCGAACACCGCGACCTCCCCGCTGTGGGTGCTGCTGCTGGGGGCGGTGACCTTCGTCGTGCGCCGGCCCGTGCTGGCGCTGGGGATCCTGCACGTCGCGATCGCGGTCGGCCTGACGCTGTCGCTGACGTCGTCGGCGCGCCGCACCCGGCTGCCCGCGTGGGTCGGCCCCGCCGCCGCCGTCGCCATCGGGGTGAACCCGCTGCTGCTGAGCTCGGTGGGCCTGGAGTCGGCGTTCCTGGTCCTGCTGGTCTCGCTGCTGCTGCTGACCGCGGTCGCGGGACGGCCGGTGCTGTTCGGCCTGCTCGCCGGCGCGGTGTTCCTGACCCGCATGGACGCCGGCGTCGTCATCGCCGTCCTCACCCTGCTCACCCCCGCGATCCTGCGCCGGGTGCACCTGGCCGTGCCCGCGGCCCTCGTCGTGGTCGTCCCGTGGATGGTGTGGAGCTGGTTCTCCCTCGGCTCGGCCGTCCCCGACACCGTCGTCATCAAGACCCTGCAGGCCAAGTGGGGGCAGTACGACGTCACCAACGGCGCCCAGATGTACGTCGAGGTCTACGGGCTCACCGCCGTCCTGGCGTTCCTGCCCGTCGTCCTCGGCGGCCTCGGCTGGTGCGTCCTGGCGGCGTACGGCTGGACGGGCCGCCGCGCGGAGTCCTCCGCCGGGCCGCGGCTGTGGCCGTGGCTGGTGACCGGGCTCGCGGGCGTCGCGCACTACGCGGCGCTGTCGATCCTCGGCGTCCCGCCCTACCACTGGTACTACGCGGTGCTCGTCGCCCTGTCCACGGTCACGGCCGTCGCGACCCTGGGCGTGCTGTTCGGCGACGTCGCGGTCCGGCCCGTCGGCCTCGGCGCGGGGCTGGCCGCCGTCGTCCTCGTCGTGGCGAGCACCGGTGCGAACCTGCGCGCGGGCACCCCGTGGCCCATCGCCCCCATCCAGACGAACTGGGCCGAACCCTCGCGCTACACCCAGATCGCCACCGACGTGCAGGCCCTCCTGCGCGAGCGCGGCGGCCCGCAGCACGTCACCTCGCCCGGTGAGATCGGGCACCTGGCGTACGTGTGCGACTGCGTCGTCGACTACTTCGCCGACCCCGCCCGCGTGCAGCCGATGATCGACCAGGTCGAGGCCGACGCCTCGCCCACCGGCCGCCGGCTGCTGGAGCTCAACTTCACCCACCGCGACCGCGACGCGGCCCCGGTGCCCGTCGCCGGGGACCTGTTCCGCTTCGACCGCGGCACCGAGCCCCCCGAGGCGCGGGGGCTGCCCACCTGGCCCGTCTCCACGACCTGGGACATGGCCGTCTCCGACATCGTGCTGCTCCCGGCAGGAGGACTGTGAACGTCAAGGATTCGCTGGCCGCGGCGGACCTGCGCCTCCTGCAGGCCGTCCAGCGCGGGATCACCGCCCCCGGCGCCCAGCAGGTCGCCACCGGGCTCTCGCACGCCGGCGAGCACGCCGCCGCGTGGATCGCGATCGGGGCCGCCGGGTACCTGCTCGACCGCCGCCGCCGCCGCGAGTGGGCGGTCGCCACCGCCTCGGTCGTCGCCGCGCACGGCGCCTCCGTCGTGCTCAAGCGGGTCGCGCGCCGGCACCGGCCGCTCGACCACCACGTCGAGGTCCGCGTCGGCACCCCCAGCCGGTGGAGCATGCCGAGCTCGCACGCCACCTCCACGACCGCCGCCGCCGTCGCCTTCGCGCCGCTGCTGCCCGTCCCCACCTGGCCGCTGGTCCCCGCGATGCTCACCTCCCGCCTCGTCCTCGGCGTGCACTACCCGACGGACGTGACGGCCGGCGCCCTGCTCGGCGCGGCGACGGCCGCGGCCGTGCGCCGGATCGCCTCGTGACGACCACCGACCCGGCCACGCCCTCGGCCTCCCCGTCGGCCCGGGCCTCCCGCCTGCCGGCGTGGCTGCGGGCGATGCGCCCGCGCCAGTGGGTCAAGAACGTCCTCGTCCTGGCGCCCGTCGTCCCCGCCGGGTCGCAGGTCGGGCTCGACACCCTCACCGGCGTCGCCGTCGCGTTCGCCCTGTTCTGCCTGGTGTCCAGCTCCATCTACCTCATCAACGACGCCAAGGACGTGGACGCCGACCGCGCCCACCCGCGCAAGCGCTTCCGGCCCATCGCGGCCGGGGAGCTGTCGGTGCGCACCGCCGTGGCCCTCGCCGTCGTCCTCGCGCTCCTGGCCGTCGGCGGCGGCCTGGCCTGGCAGCCCGCGCTGGGCACCGTCCTGGTCGTCTACTTCCTCATCCAGCTCGCGTACTGCTTCGGCGTCAAGCACGAACCGGTCCTGGAACTGGCGTGCGTCGCGTCCGGGTTCCTGCTGCGCATGCTGGCCGGCGGCACCGCCGGCGACATCCCGCTGTCCGGCTGGTTCCTGCTCACCACCGCGTTCGGGTCGCTGTTCATGGCCGCCGGGAAGCGCTACGGCGAGGCCCGGCGCGGTGAGCTCACCGGCGAGGCCGTCCGCCGCGTCGTGCGCAAGTACACGACCACCTACCTGCGGTTCGTGTGGACGCTGGCCGCGACCGTCGTCGTCACCGCCTACGCGCTGTGGACCGTGGAGGTCCTCGTCCCGCAGTCCGGCACGAACCTGGCGTCGATCTCGGTCGTCCCGTTCATCCTGGCCGTCCTGCGGTACGCCGTCGACGTCGACAAGGGCGACGCCGAGGAACCCGAGGAGATCGCCCTGCACGACCGGGTGCTGCTCGTCCTCGCGCTCACCTGGTGCGCGTCGCTGCTCCTGGCGGTGTGGCTGTGATCCGGGCCGTCACGCAGCACGAGCGGTTCGGGGAGGTCGTGCGCTTCCTCGTCTCCGGCGGGATCGCCTACCTCGCCGACCTCGTGGTGTTCAACGTCCTGCTGTTCTCCGGCGTCGGGTCGGCGTGGTCGAAGGTCGTCTCCAGCGTCGTCGCCATCTTCATCGCGTTCCTCGGGTCGCGGTACTACACCTGGCGCGAACGACGCAGCGAGCACCCGGGCCGCGAGTACGCCCTGTTCTTCCTGTTCTCCGCCCTCGCCGCCGGGTTGCAGCTGCTGTGCCTGGCGATCACCCACTACGGGTTCGGGTGGACGTCGCCGCTGGTGGACAACCTCTCCGGCAACGTCGTCGGGATGGCGATCGCCATGGTGTTCCGGTTCTGGACGTTCCGCACGTTCGTCTTCCCGGACCGCCCGACCTCCCGTGCGTGAGCGCAGGTTCCTGCTCCCGGCGCTGGCCGGGGTCCTGCTGACCGTCGCGGTCGTCCTGTCCGGCGTCGGGCAGGAGCCGTGGCAGCCGGGCTACGACCTGGCCGTCTACCGGGACGGCGCCCGCGACCTGCTCGCCGGCCGCGACCTCTACCTGCGCGAGACCTACCGCGGGCACTGGTTCGTCTACCCGCCGTTCGCGGCGGTGCTGTTCGTCCCGCTGCTCCTGCTGCCCGCCGCCGTCGACCTCGTGGTGTGGGACGCCGCGCTGATCGCCGTCACCGTCTGGGCCTGCTGGAAGGTGTTCCGCGCCGTCGCGCCCAGGAGCACCGACCTCCTGGCGGGCGTGGGCACCGCGCTGGTGCTGCTCAGCGACCCGTTCCGGGAGGCGCTGGTGCTCGGGCAGGTCAGCCCCCTCGTGGTCGTCGGGCTCGTCGTCGGCTGCCTGTACGGCGGCCGCGGCGGCGCGGTGCTCGCCGGGCTCGCCGGCGCGGTGAAGGTGACCCCGGCGCTGGTCGTGGCCGCGGGGGTGAACCGGCGTGCGCGGTGGTGGTTCGCGGCGGCCGTCGTCGTGGTGGGTCTGGTGGCGACCGGGGTCGGGGTGCTGCTGGCGCCGGCCTCGGCGGTGTCGTACTTCGGCGGGCTGCTGTGGGACTCCACCCGCGTCGCCGCGCCCGGGACGACCACCAACAACTCCCTGGCCGGCGCCTTCGCCCACGCCGGGCTGCCCACGACCCCGGCGCTGGTGCTCGCGGTGCCGCTGGTGGCGCTGGTGCCCCTCGTCGCGCACCGGGGGGACTGGCTGGACCGCGGGCACCGGGTGCGGTTCGGGCTGCTCGTCTCGCTGGTCACCTGCCTGGTCTCGCCCGTGACCTGGTCGCACCACGCGCTGGCCGCGCCGATCGCCGCGGTCGCGCTGGCCGGGTGGGGGCGGTGGCGGCCGCTCGCCGTGCTCGCCGGCGTCCCGTGGCTGCTGCCCGTCCTGCACTGGGGGCCGGTCGCGGCGCAGACCCGGCCGCTGTCGCTGCTGGTGCTCGTCACGCTGCTCGCGCTGCCGGCCGCCCGGCGGGCCGCACCCGCGGTGCGGGCCTGAGCCACAGCACCGTCACGGCCGCCAGCAGCAGCGCGATCGTCACGACGGGGCTGAACCCCAGCACCGCGACGTTGGCGATCGTCGCCCCCACCATCAGCAGGGCCAGGCCCGCCGCGGCCGCGCGGTGCAGCTTCGGCACGAGCAGCCCCACGCCTCCCGCGACCTCGCAGGCCCCCACGAAGAACCGCAGCCACTGACCACCGAGCCCCTCGAACATCGACACCGCGGCGGCGTCCCCGGCGAGCTTGCCCGCCCCCGCCGCGACGAACACCACCGCCAGCGCCACCCGCAACACCCAGCTCACGACGCGTCTCATGCCCTGTGCGACCACCGGGCGGCCCAGGACTCATCGCCGTTCCGGCGGAGCGGACCCCGACCGGTGCACGTCGTGCACGACGCCCAGCCACCACTCGCGCTGCCGGACGACCTGGTGCCAGTCGAAGCGCAGCACCACCTTCCCCTGCCCCCGGAGCTCGGCGTCGCGGCGCAGGTCCTCGCGCCGCTGCCGGGGGTCGACGTGGAAGCGGAACCCTGGGGGCACCGCCCGGCGCCCTGGCGCCGGGGGACGGTCTCGACGACCAGCCAGCCGTCGATGACGAAGTCGACCCGGCCTGCCGGTTCCAGGACGCGCTGGGTGCGGACGGCGTACCCGGCGTCGAGGAGGTCGTAGCGGGCGACCGTCTCCAGCGGTGAGCCGCTGCGGGGGTCTGCCCAGGTGATGAGCCGGCGGCGGGGGTCGTTGCGGTTCATCCGGACGCGCGCGTCGTGCAGTTCCTCGACCGTGACGAGCTGCCGACGCAGGGCGCTGTCGACGGGGACGAGGGCGAACCGGTGGGCGAGGCAGGTCAGGCAGTCGAGCACGGTGTCGAGAGGAGCGGTGCTTCCGTCCAGGTCTCGACGGTCCCGGCGGTGGACGGTCGTCCCCGGCCACGTGCCGCGGGTCCCGGGCGGGCACGCCACGTGCAGCCGCGACGGCGGGTCGACGAGGTCGAGCCCGAGGGCGGCGGCAGCGGTGTGGCGACTGCGGGTACCGCGGAGCACTGCGACCGCCAGGGTGTCCGGGGTCACGTCGGGCGCCGCGCACACGCCGGGGACGGGGCAGGTCAGCACTCCACCGCGGACGGCCGCCGCGAGCGCGCGCCGCGGCGTCAGTGCCGTGAGGCGGGTGAAACGGGCGGCACCCCCGCAGGACCGCACCGCGTCGAGAGGTTCCACGGGGCAGGAGCCTGCCCGAGACCCGTTCGGCCTGCCGGAGCCCTGTGGACAACCCTGGCGCGTACGCGTGTGCTGGCTCCATCCGCGGGAAAGGGCTCTTTGGAACCCTGATCGGGCGTCGTGGAGCGATGGAGCCAGCACCCGCGTACGCCTCAGCCGCGCGAGACCTTCCCGGTGACCGAGCTGAAGCTCAGCGTCCCGCCCTGGAACGTCTGCGTCAGCGTCGAGCCGTTCCAGCGCTCGTCGCCGGTGGGCATCCCGAGGGGGCCGTTCTCCCAGCCCTGGGCGGCCCAGGCGTCGTACACGGCGCCGCGCACGGCGTGCGCCCCGGTCGTCGGGCCCCAGTAGATCGACCCGCCCTGGAACCGGGTGAACCAGCCGCGGCCGTTCGCCAGGGCGGCGTCGCCGGTCACCGGGAAGCCGAGGCCGTTCTCCCAGCCCAGCCGGGCCCACGCGTCGCGGATGGCGCCGCGGGTGAAGTGGGCGCCGGTGGCGGGGGACCAGTAGATCGACCCGTTCTGGAAGTGGGTGAACCACCCCTGGCCGTTCGGGGTGGGGGCGTCGGAGGTCGTGGGGAAGCCGAGGCCGGTCTCCCAGCCGGTGCGGGCCCACTCGGCGCGGATCGCGCCGCGGACGGCGTGGGCGCCGGTGGCGGGCGACCAGTAGATCGACCCGCCCTGGAAGTGGTTGAAGAACCCGCCGCCGCCGGGGGTGCGGGTGTCACCGGTCGTGGGGAAACCCAGCCCGTTCTCCCAGCCGAGGCGGGCCCACTCGGCGCGGATCGCGCCGCGGACCTCGTGGGCGCCGGCGGCGGAGGCGTAGATCGACCCGCCCGCGAAGTGCTGGTAGGACCCGAGCCCGTTCGGCGTGCCGAGCTCGGCGCTGGTCGCCGGGCCCAGGGCGGCGGCGCCGCCGAGGGCGTCGTAGCGCTGGCGGACGGCGCTGGCGATGGAGAACCAGTCCGAGCGCAGGCCGCCGAGCTGGCGGATCTTCGTGCCGGTCACCGCGACGGTGCCGTTGGTGCAGACCAGGTTCGCGCGGGTGACGCGCCCGCCGTAGTCGCCGCGGCCGTCGCGGTCGGTGATGACGAGGGTGGTGGCGCGCCCCCCGGGAGCGCACCCGGCGTCGAAGGCGGTCGCGGGGACGGTCGCGGTCCAGTCGGCGACGCTGCCGCCGGCGGCGGCGCCGGGGCCGGAGAACCGGTCCTCGGCGGCGACGAGGTACGGCTTGGACCCGGCGACGGTCCACCCGCCGTTGGAGGAGGAGAACTGGGTGAAGGCGACCTTGCCGCCGTAGGAGCGGATCTCCCCGGCGGTGGCGGCGATCGCGGCGTTCGTGGACGCCGGGGTGGTCCAGGTGGTCGCGCCGTTGCGGTCGCGCAGTTCCGCGCCGCGGTACACCTGGCACGCCGTGGTGTCGCAGATGTCGGTCTGCGCCTGCGGGTTCAGCACGGACATGGCGTAGCTGCGGGCGGCCACGGACTGGGCCTTGAGCGCCTCGGGGTGGAAGGAGGCGGGGGACTCGGCGGGCACGACGCCGCGCAGGTACGTCTCCAGCGGGACGTCGTTGACGACGGTCAGCCTGGGCCCGGTGACGATGCGGACGGTGCCGTCGTAGCGGGCGAACGTCCCGTCGCCCTTCTGCAGCAGGACCCCGTCGGGGCCGCTGACGGTGACGGTCCCGCCCCAGGTCTCGTTCCAGCCGCCGTCGACGGCGCCGCTGAGCCCGCCGCCGGCGGGGGCCACCACGAGGCGCTGACCGGGGCCGACCTTCTGGCCGCTGGCGGAGATCGTGAGCTGGGCGGCGGTGGGGGCGTAGACGGCGACGGCCGCGTTGGCGAACGCGGTCAGCCCGACGCGCAGCACGCGGTCGGGCTGCGTCCCCACGGTCGTGCCGGGGTAGTAGAAGTCGAGGATCGTGCGGTACGACTGCCCGCCCAGCGCGCGCGACTGCGCACCCCACTGCGACATGCCGATGCCGTGGCCGTAGCCGTGCCCGGCGAACGTGAACGCGCCGCCGACGGCGGGACGGACCTCGGCGGCCTGCGCGGGCAGGGCGGTGAGGGTTCCCGCGGCCAGCGCGGCGGCGGTGACGGCCACGGCTCGGGAGATTCGTCTGCGCACGGTTTCCTCCAGGGTGGGACTCAGCGGTGGAGCGAGGTCGAGGTGGTGCGGCGGGCCGCGTCCCAGGTGATCGAGCCGCCCTGGAACTCCAGGCGCAGGCCGCCGGGGACGCCGAACTCGTCGGTGGTCGGGAAACCCAGGGGGCCGTTCTCCCAGCCCTGCCGGGCCCACGCCTCGCGCAGCGCGCCGCGGACCGCGTGCGCGCCGGTGGCGGGGGACCAGTAGACCGAGCCGCCCTCGAAGTGGGTGTAGTAGCCGAACCGCACGGGCGTCCTCGCGTCGCCGGTGGTGGGGAAACCGATGCCGTTCTCCCAGCCGAGGGCGGCCCACCGGTCGCGGATGGCGCCGCGGACGGCGTGCGCGCCGGTGGCCGGCGACCAGTAGACCGAGCCGTGCTGGAAGTGGTTGTAGGCGCCGGGGCGGCGCGGGGTGCGCAGCTCGTCGGTGAGCGGGACGCCGAGGACGCCGACGCCGCCGAGGGCGTCGAACCGGGCGCGGATCGCGCCGTGGACCTCCCGCACCGGCGTGGTGGGGGAGGAGTAGACGGTGCCGTGGTGGAAATCCTTGCGGGCGACGCCCGCGGAGTTCGTCGTCCGGGTCCCGCCGACGTCGCCGCCGAGGGCGGACCGTTCGGCGCCCAGGGCGATCCAGTGCCCGCGCAGCGGGTCGGTGGTGCCGGTCCACCACGACGTCTCGCGGGCGGCGCCGGAGAACGTCAGGGACAGGTGGACGTGGTCGGTGTGCGGGTTCGGGCCGGTGTACGGCTGCCACCCGGCGCCGGCGGCGTACGCCTTCCACACCTGCCGGTCCCAGATGACGTACATGACGCCGAGGCGGCGGGCGGCGCGGGCGTCGTCGGCGAGCAGCCAGGTGAGGAACTCCCGCGCGAGCGCGGCCTGGGCGGGGTCGGCGGCGTTCAGCATCCAGTCCAGGGCGCGGCCGTCGGAGTGCTCGGAGACGGGGACACCGGTGGCGGGGCAGTCGCGGGCGGTGCCGATCGTCTGCCGCCCGTACGCGTCGCGGATCAGCTGGGCCACGGCGAGGGTCCCCGGTTGCGGTGCGCCGCAGGTGGTCGGGGGCTGGTAGCGGGCGGCGAGGGGTTCGGCCTCGGTGGGCAGGCCCGCCGGGACGCGGGGGGCGGCGGCGGCCGCGGTGGTGCCGGCGAGCAGGGACCCGGCCGCGGCGGTCGCCGCCAGCAGGGTCCGCCACCGCGGTCGCCGGGTCACGTCACTTCTTCTTCACGGTGATCTTGTTGGTGGACCTGGCCCAGCTGAGGACCCCGCCCTCGAACTCGATGCGGGTCCCGCCGTCGACGGAGTACTCGTCCTTCGTGGGGAAACCCAGGAAGGAGTTCTCCCAGCCCAGGGAGGCCCAGGTGTCCCGGAACCCGCCGGTGACGGCGTGCGCGCCGGTCGAGGGGGACCAGTAGATCGACCCCTTCTGGAAGTGGTTGTACCAGCCCTTGCCGTTGGGGGTCCGGGTGTCGTCGATCGTGGGGAAACCGAGGCCGTTCTCCCAGCCGAGCGCGGCCCAGCGGGCGCGGATGTCCCCGGCGGTCCAGTGCGCGCCGGTGGCGGCGGAGTAGTAGATGGAGCCGCCCTGGAAGTGGGTGAACCAGCCGCCGCGGGCGACGCCGTCACCGGTGACCGGGAACCCGGCGGGTCCGCCCTCCCAGCCCATCGAGGCCCACTTCTCCCGGATGGCGCCGCGGACCTCGCGGGCGCCGGTGGCCGGGGACCAGTAGATGGAGCCGCCCTGGAAGTGGTTGTAGAAACCGCCCTTGGCGGGGGAGTCGTCGGTGGTGGGGAAACCCATGCCCTTCTCCCAGCCGAGCTGCCCCCAGCGCTGGAGGATGGCGCCGCGGACGGTGTGCGCGCCGGTGGCCGAGGACCAGTAGATCGCGCCGCCGGAGTAGAAGCGGTAGGAACCGGTGTTCCCGGGGGTGTCGTTCTCGGGCGTCGTGGGGCCGCCGAGGGCCGCGGCGCCGCCGACGGCGGCGTACTTGGCGTCGATGGCGGTGGTGGTGGCGCCGCTGAGGAGCTGGGCGACGCGGCCGCGGATGGCGTCCATGCGGGTGAACCCGACGTTGCCGGGGCAGGCGGTGAACCCGACGTCGCGGTGGGCGTTGACGGTGCGCAGCTTCACGGTGGTCCCGGCCGCGTAGCGGGCGGTGCCGCCGCCGGCGGAGGTGAGGTGCGCGGCGCCGTCGGCGGGCAGTCCGTACAGGGACAGCTTCCAGGCGATGACCTGGGCGACGGCTTCGAGGCAGGCCGCGCTGGGGGCGACGGAGGTGAAGTCGCCCATCATGGAGACGCCGAAGGTGTCGGCGTTGAAACCGCCGGCGTGGGCGCCGACGACGGGTTTGGTGATGCCGCCGGCGCGGCCCTCCCAGATCCCGCCGAAGCGGTCGACGACGAAGTTGTACCCGAGGTCGGACCAGCCGAGGGAGACGGTGTGGTACCGGTACATGCCGCGGATGACCGAGGGGACCTCGGCCTGGCTGTAGGTGCCGCCGTCGGCGGTGTGGTGGACGACGACGGCCTTGATGGTGTCGCTGTAGCTCGCGCCGCCCTTGCGCAGGGACTCGTCGGCCCCCCACTGGGCGCGGGTCCGGATGGCCGGCTGCGGCAGGACGCGGGGGGAGGCCTTGGTGCCCTGGGTCTGGGGGGAGGACAGCGTGCTGCGCGCCAGGGTGCTGCTCTCGCCGGCGTCGACGAGCTGCAGGTGCGCGTCGTGGACGTCGGCCCGGGGGAGGCGGACCTGGACGGTGGCGCCGGTGCCGAGGGCGCCGACCCACAGGGGGTCGGAGGCGGTGACGGAGCGGCGGCCCTCGGCGGTGCCGGGGTCGGGCTCGGAGTCGTTCAGGGGCAGGTCGCGCCACTCGGTCCAGTCGCGGCCGGCGGTGCGCACGCGCACGGAGATCGTGTCGGTGGAGGCGCCGGAGGGGAAGGTGACGCCGACCATGTGACCGCCGTCGACGTCGACGCCGACGGTCGCCAGGTCGCCGGTGGACAGCAGGGACGCGCTGCGCTGGTCGCCGAGCGCGAAGGCGCGGGTGGAGCCGGTGACCTGGAGGCCGGCGGGGGCCAGGGCGCTGGTGGAGGCGCCGGCGGGGGTGCCGCTGCCGAGGAGGGCGGCGCCGGTGACGCCGGTGCCGAGGGCGCCGGAGAGGAGCGCGCGTCGGGACAGGGGGGTCTGGACGGACCGCATCGGCTCGTTCCTCTCTGGCGGGGGCGTTGCTCACGGTGCGTGGGTCACACCCACACGGGTGAACGCTCGGCCTCCACATCGGCGCTTCGTCTCCGGACCTTGAGCGTGTCGCTACCAGTCGGTGCTCGTTCCGTCACGCAAAGTAGGGGACGATGCCAGTGGTGTACAAGGTGCCCGAGTGCACGACTCGGTAACACCTCTGTGGTCACTCGTTCACTCTACGTCACAATCGGCGCTCCCGTCCCAGACCTGAACCCCTGTTCCGGTATCGGGGACGACAAGAGCCCCCCGGCCCGCAGGGGGCTCGGAGGGCTCTGTCAGGAACAGTTCAGCGTTCATGGAGATCACGCTGAGTGACGGTCACCGCGCGCGGACGACCCCCAGCTGGCCGCCGCTGAAACCGGGGAAGATCGCCGACAGCGACCCCGCCCCGCACCGCTTCTGCAGGACCTCCCCGATCACCGAGCGGTAGTCCGTCGTCCCGGCCAGGTCGCCGTCGACGAGCCGGTCCGCGCCCAGCCCCGGCCACACCCCGTGCACCCGGCCCCCCACGACCCCGCCGCCGAGCAGCAGGACCGCGTTGCCGTGACCGTGGTCCAGACCGCCGGAGGCGTTCTCCTGCACCCGGCGGCCGAACTCCGACAGCGTCGCCAGCGTCGTCGACGCGAACGACGGCCCGAGGTCCGTGGCGAACGCCGCCAGCGCGCTCGCCAGCTCCGTCAGCTTGTCCCGCATCCAGCCCCCGTCGACCCGGCCCAGCCCGGCGTGCATGTCCCAGTCGCCGTAGTCGAGCGCGATGACCTGCACCGGCGCGCCGGACTTCTTCAGCACCGCGGCCTGCGCCAGCGCCTTGCCCAGGTCGGTGTCCGGGTAGACGGCCCCGTTCGCCGGGGCACCGCCGACGCCCGGGAGCCGGGCCACGTCCTCCATCGCCGTCAGCAGCGTCGTCGCCGGCTGCCCCACCTCGGGGCGGGCGCCGGTGTGCATGCGGCGCAGCGCCGCGTGCCACTTCGCGCGGTCGTCGCCGGGGCCGATGAGGTTGAAGTCCGTCAGGGACGTCATCGTCGTCTCCTGGTTCGGCCCGGCGAACGCTCGCGGCGTCTGGTTCGAGATCCCCACCGCGCCCAGCACCGAGCCCGTGCCCAGCGACCCGATCGTGCGGTCGATCCAGCCCGTGCGCAGCGAGCTGCCCGGGGCCGCCAGCTCCATCCGCTCCATCGCCGCGAAGTGCGAGCGGGTCGGGTCGGACTGCCCGACCGCGTGCACCACGCCGAACGTCCCGTTGCGCCAGAACGGCATCAGCGGGGCCATCGCCGGGTGCAGGCCGAACATCTGGTCCAGGCCCAGCAGCGTCGAGCGCGGGACCGCGATCGTCGGGCGGGCCGCGTAGTAGCTGCCGTCGCCGCCGGGCACGACGGCCGACAGCCCGTCGAACCCGCCGTGCAGGCTCAGCACCACCAGCGTCTCGCCGTTCCAGCCCGTGCCCGCGAAGGACACCTGCGTCGAGACGTCGCCCACGGCGTACGTCGTCACCCCGGCCGCCGCGGCGGCCAGGGCCGCGCGCAGGACCGACCGGCGCGACAGCAGGCGGGACCCCTCGGCGCAGCCGGCGTGGTCGTGTGTCGTCGTCACGTCTCTCCTCAGCGGATGGTGAAGGTCGGGCCGTCGAGCGTCAGCGCGACGAGGAAGGGGAGGGCGTTCTGCACCCAGCGGTCGGCGGCCGAGCACGGCGCGCCCTCGGACCGGCCCGCGTACAGCAGCAGCCCGGCCTTCTCGTCGGCCGTGAGCCTGCTGCCGGTCAGGCGCACGCCCAGGGCGTCGACCAGCCCGCCCCACGTGGAGGGGATGCTCGGCAGCAGCTTCGCCGCGGGCACGAAGGCCAGCTCCTTCGGGTACCAGCCGGCCGCGAAGTCCATGTGCCGGTTCCAGCGCGACAGCGTGCCGCTGGGGGAGACCCAGGCGGCGGCGACGTCGGGGTAGCCGTTGGGCGCGGCCCACGCCATCGGCGCGTGCCCCTGGTCCAGGACGTGCCAGTAGATCTTCGTGATGCCCTCGATGCCGCTGGCCTCCATGCCGGTGCCCAGCGTGCGCAGCGTCGCGACGTAGTCCTCCTGCGGGGTGCGGACCTTCTGGCCCGCCGACGCCCAGAACGCCGCCGAGTCGAACAGCGTGCGCAGGACCGGCACGATCTGCCCGCCGGTGTCGACCCAGGTGCGGGCCATCGCGTCCACCAGCGCCGACGGCGGGGCGTCGGAGACGAACCGGGTCGCCAGCTTCGCCGACAGCCGGCGCGCGGTGAGCGGGTGGACGGCCAGCCAGCGCAGGTACGCGTCGATCCAGCGGCCGCCGTCGGCGGGGTGGTGCGCCGGGACCTGGAAGCCGAAGATCGACCGGGCGCCGCCGTCGTGCCGGCCCGCGTCGAAGACCGCCGCCCCGTCCTGCGCGATCGTCAGGCCCGTCAGCAGCCGCGCCGAACCCTTCACGTCGGCCTCGGAGTACCCGGCCTCGACGCCGATCGTGTGCAGCTCCAGCAGCTCCCGGCCGTAGTTCTCGTTCGGCTGCGCCGCGGTGGAGCTGGCGTTGTCCAGGTACACCAGCATCGCCTGGTGGCGGGCCGAGGCCACCAGCATGTCCCCGAAGGAGCCGAAGGCGTGGCGGCGGATGACCTCCCGGTCGTACTCCTGCCGGCTGCCCCACACCTCCGAGCTCGGGCAGGTCACGTTCAGGACGTTGTTGAAGACGTCGACGACGACCTCGAACAGCTGCCGATTGCTCCAGATCTGCCGGGCCAGGGCCAGCCGCCCCGTCGCCAGCATCGCGTTCCACTCCGTGTACGCGTACCCGCGGCTGATGAGGTCCTGCGCGCTGCGGAAGTAGAACGGCATCCGCGCGGCGAGCGTGTCGATCCCCGGGTCCGCGATCGCGCCCGGGTTCAGCTGCCGGTCGATCCACCCCGCCGTGCCCAGCCGGGCGACCTCGGCCAGGGCGTCCGGGGTCGGGCCCCAGGTGGCCCGGCGCAGCAGGTGCAGGTGGTCGGCGGGGGACTCGTGGGCGAACGGCGCGGTGGCCGCCGTGCGGCTGCCGCGGGAGATGACCGGCGTGGTGGGCACGGCCACTTCTCGGCAGGTCCGGGCCGGAGCTTGAGCCGGACGGGTGAGCGGCGACCGCCCACCCCACGCCGATCGAGGACACCCCCACGCCGATCAAGGACTCACCGGCGACGATCAAGGAAACCCGTGCTGCCCGGAGCCGGGCTGTCCTTGATCGCCGCGCGGGTGTCCTTGATCGCCGGGGGCGAGGGGACGGCGCGGGCGGCCCCCTCAGGTGAGGTGGACGGTGGCCCCCTCCGCCGCGGTCCACGTCACGTACCCGCCCTCGAAGTCCGAGCGCCGCTGCCCGCCGGCGGAGTGCTCGTCGCTGGTCGGGAAACCCAGCCGCGACGTCTCCCAGCCCAGCGAGGCCCAGGTCGCGCGGATCGCGCCGTGCACCTCGTGGGCGCCGGTCGCGGGGCTCCAGTACACCGAGCCGTCCTCGAAGTGGTTCGCGCGGCCACCCCGGACGCCGACCTCGTCGGTGACGGGGAAGCCCAGGACGTCGACGAGCCCGTCGCCGAAGTACGCCGCACCGATCGCCCCGGACACCGCCCGCGCCCGGGTGTCGGACGTCCACAGGATCGTCCCGTTCTCGTAGTTGCGCGCCGTCGCGCCCTCGTAGGCGTAGCGGCCCGAGACGGGGTCGCCGAGCGCGGAGTCGTCCCCGCCGAGGGCGACCCAGTGGGCTTCCACCGGTTCCACCTCGCCGGTCCACCAGGACGTCTCCCCGGCCGCGCCGCGGTGGGACAGCGAGAGGTGGACGTGGTCGGTGTGCGGGTTCGGGCCGGTGTACGGCTGCCACCCCTGCTCCGCCCGGTAGGACTTCCAGACCTGCCCGTCCCAGATGACGTACATGACGCCGAGGCGGCGGGCGTTCTCGGCGTCGTCGGCCAGCAGCCAGTCCAGGAACTGCGCGGCGGTGGCGGCGTCGGCGGGGTCGGCGGCGTCGAGCATCCAGTCCAGCGCGCGGCCCTCGTGGTGCTCGGAGTTCACCGCCCCGTCGGCGGGGCAGGCGCGGTGGGTGCCGATGGTCTGCTTCCCGTACGCGGCCAGCAGCAGGTCGCGGAACCTCTCGGTGCCGGGCTGCACGGGTGCGCACGTCGTCGCGCCCTCGTAGTCGGCGAGGTCGTCGACCGCGGCCGGCAGCCGGACGGCCGGGCGCAGGTCCGGTGGCGCCGCCGAGGCGGCGGCGGGGACGCTCAGCGCGAGCAGACCCGCACCGGCGAGCGCGGCGGGGAACAGGCGTTTCCTCATCAGACCTCCCTGACCCTGCCGGTGGAGGCGTTCCACCGGAGCTGACCACCCTCGAAGTCGGACGCCCGCCCACCAGGGACGTCGTACTCGTCCGAGACGGGGAACCCGAGCCGGGAGTTCTCCCACCCCCGGCCCGACCACGCGCCGCGGATGGCGCCGAGCACCACGTGCGGGTCGGCCCCGGCGCGGCGGTAGATCGAGCCGTGCTCGAAGTGCGTGAAGCTGCCCGCGTCGCCGGGCAGGTTCGTCGTGTCCGCCACGGGGAAGCCCAGCGGCGACCACTCCCAGCCCAGCGCGGCGTACTTGCCCCGGTGCGAACCGCGCACGACGTGGGTGCCCACGTCCGGCTGGTGGTAGATGGAGCCGTTCTCGTAGTGCCGGAAGCGGCCGCCGCGCAGGGCGTCGCCCTCGGGGCCGGTGGCGGCCCCCAGCAGCCCGGCGCCGCCGACCTCGGCGTACTTGCGCGAGATCGGCGAGGTCCGCGGCGCGGCGGCCAGGAGCGCGGCGACGCGGCCGCGGACGTCCTCCATCCGCGTGTACCCGACGTTCCCGGGGCAGGCGGTGAACCCGACGTCGCGGTGCCCGCTGATCGTGGCGATCTCCACGGGCGTCCCCGCGGCCCAGCGGGACGTGCCGCCGCCGGAGGAGGTGAGCCGCGCGCGGCCGCGGGCCTCGAGGCCGTGCAGCGCGAACTTCCACGCGATGACCTCGGCGACGGCCTGCAGGGTCGCCTCGGACGGGGCGACGGAGGTGAAGTCGCCCATCATCGAGACGCCGAAGGTGCCGGTGTTCAGGCCCCCGGCGTGCGCGCCGACCACGGGGCGGTCGGTGCCGCCGGCGCGGCCCTCCCAGATCCCGCCGAAGCGGTCGACGACGACGTTGTACCCCAGGTCGCTCCAGCCCAGGGTCTGCGTGTGGTACCGGTACATGCCGCGGATGACGGCGGGCACCTCGGCCTCGGAGTACCGGCCGCCGTCGGCGGTGTGGTGCACGATCGCCGCCCGGACGGTGTCGGCGTACTCCGGCTCGGCGCGCCGCAGCGACTCGTCGGCGCCCCACTGCGCGCGCGAGCGGATGGCGGGCCCGTCCCCGGCGGCCAGCGTGCGGGCCGTGCGGGTGCCCGCTCCCGGGTCCACGACGACCAGTTCGGCGGTGCCGGCCGCCGACCGGGGCAGCCGCACCTCGACGACCGCGCCGGGGCCGAGGTCGCCGGTCCAGACGGGGTCGGTGGCCGGGACGGGCGCGTCGTCCTCCAGGGTCAGGTCGACCCACCCGCCGGGGTCCGCGCCGGCGCGGGTGACGCGCAGCGCCACCGACGAGGGGGCCGGTCCGGGCCCGAAGCTGACGCCGAGCATGCTGCCGCCGTCGACGCGCACCGGGACGGTGGTGAGGCCCGCGGCGTCGGGCGCGGCCCCGGACAGCAGCGAGCGGCCCGCGGGGGCGGCCAGGGCGAGGGAGCGGACCCCACCGGTGCTCGCGGCGTGCGCGGGGGCCGGGACGGCCAGCGCGAGCAGCGCCCCGCCGGCCCCGGCGAGGGCGGCACGTCGGGACAGGGGGGTGGGCGAGGGCATGGGGTGGTGCGCTCCGTCCGTCGGGGAATTCGTGACGGAACGTAGGGGATCAGTGCGAGGGTTGTAAATCCTGGGACGGGTGAGACGTCAGTGACCAGTGGGTTGCGCGCTGTCGTCCCGGACGTACAGCTTGACGCTGAACGCCCGCTTCTCCTCCGTCGAGACGAGCCGGTACCCCTCGTTCAGCAGCCGCTTCGTCTCGCGGTCCGCGGGCGTCTTCGTCACCACGGGTCCCACGCCGCCGACGACCCAGACGCGCTCCACGCCCACCATGCGCTGCCACAGCCGGGTCGCGTCCACGGTGGTCCCCACCAGCGTCGACGACTCCGTGGCCGACCGTTCCAGGGCGATGTCGTCGAGCCGCTCGAAGGCCTCCGGGTACAGCTGGGTCAGGACCCGGTACCGGTACTCGCCGTCGGGCAGGAACAGCAGCCCGTCCCCGGCGCGGGCGTGCGCGGCGACGTAGGCCGCGGTGCCCTTGAGGTCCTCGGCGTGCCCGATGGTGGGGGAGCGGAAGACGAACTGCATGTGCACGCCCGTGACGCCCATCACGCCCACCAGGGCCACGGCCAGGGCCGGGGCGAGCCGCCGCCGCAGCGCCACGGTGACCACCGAGGCCAGCAGCAGGCACGTCCCGGGGGCCACGAAGACGAGGTAGCGCGTCGTCCAGAACGGGGTGACCTGCGAGATCGTCCACAGCAGCGGCCACGGCAGGACGCCCCACAGCAGCCCGACGAGGACGAGCCGGCGGGCCCGCGCCCGCCACACCGCCACGGCCGCGACCAGCGCGGCCACGACCACCGCGACCGTCGAGGACCCGAGCGCGAAGACGACGTGGCTGCCCAGCTCGGCGGGCGTGGGCCGCTGCAGGAACGCGACCTGCCCGCTCTGGGCGTCCTGCGCCAGCAGCAGCGGGACCGACACCAGCAGCCCGGCGACGGCGGCGACCGCGCTGCGCACGAAGGTGCGGCGGCCCGCGGCCAGCGCCCAGCCGGCGTGCGCGACCAGCACCAGGGCCGCGACGGTGTTCAGCGCGACGAGCAGCGGGATCGAGGCGGCGTAGCCGACCAGCCAGGCCCACCGGCGGGCCGCCGGCGTCGTGGAGGAGCGGATCAGCAGGTACGTCCCGAGGGTGGCCACCAGCGTCGCCAGGGCGTACGGCCGGGCCTCCTGGGCGTACCGGCTGACGAACGGCATGGAGACGAACAGCGCGGCCGCGGTCGCGCCCGTCCAGCGGGCCGTGCCCGGCCCGACGGCCCCGGCGGCCAGGCGGCGCCCCACCCCGTGCAGCAGCGGGGCGGTCAGGGCGGCGGCGACCACGGAGATCGAGCGCGCCTGCACGATGTCGACGTCGGCCCCGAACAGGGCGTGGGCCAGGAAGTAGAACGGGGCGTGGACGAGGTCGACGTCCTGCACGAGCGCCCGGATCTGCTCGGCCGTGCGCGAGGCGACCGCGATGGTGACGGCCTCGTCGCGCCAGGGGCTCGGGGTGCCCAGCCGCCAGGAGAACACGACGAGCGCCGCGATCACGGCACCGAGCCCCACGAGCAGGTCCGGCAGCCGGCGGGCCGGTCGCGGCGCGACCTGGCCCGGGCGGCGCCGGGCGGTGGGGATCTCGGCCCTGGCGGGCCGGGCGTGCGTGCTCGACAGGGTGACCTCGCTGTTCTCGGTGCTCTTCCCGGTGCTGTTCAGGGCGCTGCCGGACCTCAGAGGGGCAGCTTGCGGAAGACGGGCGCCGGGACGTGCCGCAACGCGGACATCACCCACCGCATGGGCTCGGGGGCCCACACGGTCTCCTTGCCGCTGCGGACGGCGTCGACGGCCACCTCGGCGACCTGCTCTGCGGACACGGACAGCGGGGCCTTGTCCAGCCCCTGGGTCATCTTCGTGGTGACGAAGCCCGGGCGCACGACGACGACCCGCACCCCGCTCGGGCGCAGCGCCTCGCGCAGGCCGGTGAAGAAGGCGTCGAAGCCGGCCTTGGAGGAGCCGTAGACGAAGTTGGAGCGGCGGGCGCGTTCCCCGGCGACGCTCGACAGCGCCACCAGCACGCCGTGGCCCTGCGCCTTGAGGCGCTCGGCCAGGTGCACCCCGAGGTTGACCGGGGCGGTGTAGTTGACCGTCGCGACCTGCACCGCGGCCGCGGCGTCCTGCCAGGACACCTCGTTGTCGCCGAGCACCCCGAAGGCCAGGACGGTCACGTCGACGTCCCCGGCCGCGAACGCCTCCTGGACGACCCCGGCGTGCGAGGCGAGGTCGGTGGCCTCGAAGTCGACGGTGCGCACCTCGTGCCCGCGGCGGTGCAGCCGGTCGACGGCCTCCTCGCGCCGCGGGCCCGGCCGCGCGGCCAGGGTCACCCGCACCGGACGCTCGGGGCTGAGGCGCTCCACGATCGCGAGGCCGATGTCGGACGTGCCCCCGAGCAGGAGGACGGAGGAGGGGTTCCCGAGGGCGTCGATCACGGGGCTCGACCCTAGCAAGCGCGGGCGTCGGCGGCCGACCGCGACGGGGCGGGCGCGGTCAGCGGCGCCACGCGCTCCAGGCGCTCGTGACGATGTCGTGCAGGTCCTTGGTGGCCCGCCACCCCAGGGTGGTGGTGATGCGCTCGACGTCGGCGACCAGCTGCGGCGGGTCCCCTGCGCGGCGGGCGTGCACGACGGGCTCGACGTCGACGCCGGTGACCGCGCGGACCTCGGCGAGGACCTCCAGGACCGAGGCGCCCGTGCCGCTGCCCACGTTGAAGGTGTCGTGCGGGCGGTCGTCGGTGGCCAGGTGGTCCAGGGCCGCGAGGTGGGCCTGCGCCAGGTCCAGGACGTGGACGTAGTCGCGGACGCAGGACCCGTCGGGGGTCGGGTAGTCGTCGCCGAAGACGGCGGGCGCCTGCTGGGCGTCGAGCGCGGAGAACACGATGGGGATGAGGTTCATGACGGCCGTGTCGCCCAGGTCGTCCCAGCCGGCGCCGGCGACGTTGAAGTAGCGCAGGTTCGCCGCCCGCAGGCCCCACGCGCGCCCGGCGGCCCGGGTCATCCACTCCCCGACGAGCTTGGTCTGGCCGTAGGGGTTGATGGGCTCGGCCGGGCCGTCCTCGCGCACGAGGGGCGTGGTGGGCGCGCCGTAGGTGGCCGCGGAGGAGGAGAACACCAGCTTGTCGACCTTGCCCGCCTCCATGGCCAGCAGCAGGTTCGCGGTGCCGCCGACGTTCTGCGACCAGTAGCGGGCCGGTTCGGCGACGGACTGGCCGACCTGCTTGCGGGCCGCGAAGTGGATCACGGCCTCGACGCCGTGCTCGGCGATGGCCGCGGTCAGGGTCGGGACGGCCGCGTCGGTGGCCAGGTCGAGCTGGACGACGGGGGCGTCGCCGACGCGCTCGGGGCGCCCGTTGGACAGGTCGTCGACCACCACGACGCCGGTGCCGCGCTGCTGCAGCAGCCGCACCACGTGGGACCCGATGTAGCCGGCACCGCCCGTCACGAGAACGCTCATGGCCCGACCCTACCCAGCGGCCCCCCAGTAGCCTCGGCCGTGTGCTGAGACTGACGAACACCGTTCAGCCCTACGCGTGGGGATCGACGACGTCGATCCCGCGGCTGCTCGGCCGGGCACCGGACGGCCGCCCGCAGGCGGAGGTGTGGATCGGTGCGCACCCCTCGGCGCCCTCGCTGGCCGACGGGGCCCGCCTCGACGACCTGATCGCTGCCTCCCCGCGGGAGTTCCTCGGCGCCGACGGCGGGGACCGGCTGGGTTTCCTGCTGAAGGTCCTGGCCGCGGCCGCGCCGCTGTCGCTGCAGGCCCACCCGGACGCCGCGACGGCCGCGCGCCGGTTCGCGCAGGAGGAGGCCGCCGGGGTGCCGCTGGACGCCCCGCACCGGTTGTACAAGGACACCTCGCACAAGCCCGAGCTGCTGTTCGCGCTGGAACCGTTCGCCGCGATGGCCGGTTTCCGCTCACCCGCGGCGGCGCGGGAGCTGCTGGCGGGGATGGCGCTGCCGGAGCTGCCGCCGGGGGCGCGCGACCTGTTCGACGCCTTCCTCGCCGTCCTGGCCGGACCGGACGCGCTGCGGGAGGCGACGCGGCTGCTGCTGACGGCGCCCGCCGAGGCGGTGGCCCCGCTGGTGGAGGCCGTCGCGCAGGCCTCCCCCACGCTGGACGACCCGTCGGCGCAGTGCGTCGTCGCCCTCGCCGGGCACTACCCGGGCGACGCCGGGGTCCTCGTCTCGGTGCTGCTGAACCAGGTGCGCCTGGCGCCGGGGGAGGCGCTGTACCTGCCCGCCGGGAACGTGCACGCCTACCTGGAGGGCACCGGCGTGGAGCTCATGGCGAGCTCGGACAACGTGCTGCGCGGCGGGCTGACCCCCAAGCACGTCGACGTCGCCGAGCTGCTGGACGTGCTGGACTTCCGCGAGCTGCCGCCGCCGCTGCTGGAACCGCGGGTGGTCTCGGCCGACGAGCAGGTGTTCAGCCCGCTGCCGGACTTCGCGCTGACCGTCCTGACGGTGGGGGCCGGGACCACCTGGGAGCGCACGGTGCCGCGCACGGTCCTCGTGCTGGAGGGCCGGGTGCGGCTCGCGTCGGCGGCGGGGTCGCTGGAGCTGGGGCAGGGGGAGACGGCGTTCGTGACGGCCGCCGAGCACCCGGTGACGGTCAGCGGTTCCGGTCGGCTGGCTGCGGCGTCGCCCGGGACGCCCGCCGGGTGAGCAGGTGCAGCACCGCGCCCACCGCCAGCAGGACCGCCGCCCGCAGCCACACCCCGGCCTCCTGCTGGGTGAGCAGCCCGACGCAGGCCACGACCCCCAGCACCGGCACCACGGTGGGGGTGCGGAAGTGCCGGTGCTCGACCCGGTCGCGGCGCAGCACCAGCACCGCGACGTTGGTGCTGATGAACACGATGAGCAGCAGCAGCACCACGGTCGCGGCCAGCGTCGACAGGTCGCCGGTCACGACGAGCGCCATCGACACCAGCGTCGTGACGACGATCGCGACCCACGGGGTGCGGCGGCCGGGCAGGACCCGGGCCAGCACCGGCGGCAGCAGCCCCTCGGTGGCCATCCCGTAGGTCAGGCGGCTGCACATGATCGCGGTGAGCAGGGCGCCGTTGGCGACGGCGATCAGCGCGACGAGGGAGTACAGCCAGCCGGGCAGGCCCACGTCGGCGACCCGCACGACCTCCAGCAGCGGGCCGTCGGAGTCGGCGATCTGCGCGGGGGCGACGGCGGTGGAGACGGCCAGGCCGACCAGGACGTAGACCACACCGGCCACGGCCAGCCCGCCGAACAGCGCCCGCGGGTACGTGCGGGCCGGGTCGATGGCCTCCTCGGCCACGTTCGCCGACGTCTCGAACCCGACGAAGGAGTAGAACGCCAGGACGGCGGCGGCCAGGATCCCCGCCACCGGGGACTGCTCGGGGGAGAACTCCAGCACCCGACCCGGGGAGCCGTCGCCGCGGCCGAGCACCACGGCCGCCAGGGCCACGATCAGCAGCAGCCCGCCGACCTCGACGACCGTCATCACCACGTTCGCGCGCAGCGAGTCCTTGATGCCGCGGGCGTTCAGCAGCGCGACGAGGACGAGGAACACCAGCGCGGCCGGCAGCGGCGGCACGTCGACGAGGGCGCCGAGGTAGTCCCCGGAGAACGCCAGCGCCAGCCCCGCCACGCTCGTCACCCCGGCGGCCAGCATGGAGAAGCCGACGAGGAACGAGACCAGCGGGCGGCCGAACGCGCGCTGGGCGAACACGGCCGCCCCACCGGCCTTGGGGTACTTCGTGACGAGCTCGGCGTACGAGGCCGCCGTGAGCAGCGCCAGGAACAGGGCCACCAGCAGCGGGACCCAGATCGCCCCGCCCACCTCACCGGCGAGCTGCCCGACGAGGGCGTAGATGCCCGCGCCGAGCACGTCGCCGAGGATGAACAGGAAGAGCAGCTTGCCGCTGATCGCGCGCCGCAGGCTCAGGTCCGGCGCCGTAGAGGTGGTGGAGGTCACGCGCAGCACCTACCCCGCCCGGCCCTCCGTAACCCTCCCTCCGGCCGCGGGGTTCGGCTCGTGGGCGCCTGGAGCCGGACCTACTGGTCCGATGCGTCCACGAGCCGGGAGGGCGAGGTGGGGGCGGGGGCCCGGCCGGTGAGGTTCTTCAGCAGCTCCTGCACGTCCAGCCCCGTCGTCCGCTTCACGATCTCCAGGGTCTCGGTGAGGTTCGTGCCGACCTGCCGCGACAGCTGCGAGGCGCCGTCGGTGGAGATGACCGTGAGGTCGCCGATCGCCGACATCGGCGCGGCGAGCTCGTGCGCCACCCGGGGCAGGACGTCGACGACCATCTGCGCGACCGCGGCCTCGCCGTACTGCTCGAACGCCTCGGCGCGCAGCCGCATCGTCTCGGCCTCGGCCTCACCGCGGGCCCGGGTGGCGGCGGCCTCGGCCTCGCCCTCCAGCTTGGTCGCCGTCGCCAGCGCGGTCCGGCGGTCCAGCTCGGCCTGACCGGCCAGCCGCACCCGCTGGGCGTCGGCCTCGGCGGCGAGCTTCATGCGGTTCGCCTCCGCCGTCGCGGACAGCTCCACGCGGCGGGCGTCGGCCTCGGCGTTGGCGATGTCGGACGCCTTCTTCGCCTCCGCCTCGAAGATCTCCGAGTTCCGCCGGGCCTGCGCCTGCTGCTCGGCGTCGTACCGGCGCGCGTCGGCCGGCTTGCGGACCTCGGTGTCGAGCTGACGCTCGGTCAGCGCGGCCTGGCGCTCGGCGACGCGTTCCTGCTCCAGGAGCACCTCCTGGTCGCGGGCGGCCTTGGCCAGGACACCGGCGGCCGCGGCGCGGGCCTGCGCGGTGTCGGTCTCGGCCTTGAACTCGGCCTGCCGCAGCGACAGGTCGCGCTGGGCGGCGGAGATCTTCTCCTGGGCCCGGGCCTCGGCCTGCTGGGACTCCTGCTGCGAGTTCGCCTCGGCGATCGCGGCGTTCTGCGCGGCGATCGCGGCCTCGGGCCGGCCCAGGTCCCGCAGGTAGTTCACGTCGTCGGAGACGTCCTGGATCTGGAACGTGTCCAGCACCAGGCCCTGGTTCGTCAGCGACGTCTCGGCCTCCTCGGCGACCCGGGAGGCGAACGCGGCGCGGTCGCGGATGATCTCGTCGACCGTCAGGGTGCCGACGATGGAGCGCAGCGATCCGGCCAGCACCTCCTGGGTGAACGACTCGATCTCGTCCTGCTGGTGCAGGAAGCGCTGCGCCGCAGCGCGCACCGAGTCCTCGGTGCCGCCGACCTTGATGATCGCGACACCGTCGAGGTTCAGCCGGATGCCCTTGGCGGACACCGCCCCGCGGATCTGCACCGAGATCCGCCGCGAGGCCAGCGACAGCGTGTACGCCTGCTGCACGAACGGCAGGACGAAGATGCCCCCGCCCATGACGACCTTCTGGCCGGACAGGTCCGTGGAGACCTGCCCGGTCTCGGGGTTCGTGACCGGCTGGCCCTTCTTCCCGGTGATGATGAACGCCTCGCTGGGGCCCGCGATGCGGTAGCGGCGCACGACGGCGACGGCCAGCAGCAGCACGACGACCACGGCGGCGGCGATGAGGATGACGGCAGGCGTCAGGAACGTCACGGGCGGTCCTCTCCTTGGTGGGGCGGTGGGGAACTCAGTGCAGGGGTTCGGCCGGGGGTCCGGCCAGCGGTCTCACCCGGACGGCGGTCGCGGAGACCTCCGCGACGACCTCGACCGCGGCGCCCAGCGTCAGGGCGACGTCGCTCACGGCGCTGCGCTTGACCGTCGTGCCGTGCAGGCGAAGGTTCACCTCGCCGAAGGAACCCGGGTTCGCCGCGGGGGTCGTCACGTACCCGCGCGCGCCCACGATGCTCTCGTGCACCTCGGGTTCGGCCCGGCGCAGCGTGCGCACCAGGGCCCCGACGCCGGCCATCGTCGCGACCCCGACCGCGGCGCCGAAACCGCTGGACTGCAGCGTCGTCCAGCCGAAGGAGAGTTGCGCCAGGGTGGCCGCCAGGCCGAACAGCGCGATCCCGCCCGACAGCGACGTCAGGGACAGGAAACCCCCGGCGACGTCCAGGTCGAGCGCCTCGAACAACCCGTCGACGACGAACGAGAGCAGGCACAGGGCGAAACCCGCGACGGCGAGCACGACGAAGACGGTCACGCTGATCCCGTGCACGGTCATCGTCGATCCCCCCTGCCCGGACCCTACAGGTGGCGCTCAGCGGCCCCGGGACAACGCCTTCGCCAGCACCGGCGCGGCCAGCAGCATCACGAGCAGCCGCAGCACCTGCACGGACAGCACGAACGTCGCGTCCGCCCCCGCGCCCACGGCCGCGGCCAGGACCGCGTACAACCCGCCCGGCGTCGTCGCCAGGTAGGTGTCCAGCAGCGGCAGCCCCGTCGCCCGCGACAGCGCCACCCCCAGGGCGGCGCTGCCCAGGACCCCCACCACGATCAGCCCCAGCGCCGCCGGCAGCACCCGCGCCACCGTCACCAGGCTGGACCGGGTGAACCGCAACCCGATCTGCAGCCCGATGAGGGCGTAGGCGACCTGCTGGACCGGGCCGGGGACCCCCGCCCCGCCCGTCAGCCCCGTCAGCGAGGCCAGCGCGGCCAGCAGCAGCGGCCCCAGCAGCGTGTGCGCGGGCAGGTGCGCCCGCCGGCCCAGCCACGGCCCGGCCAGCCCGCACACCACGACCAGCGCGATCCCGGCGGGCCACTCGTCCGCCGGGCCCGCCGCCCCCACCGCCCCGGCGGCCCGCACGTCGAAGACCACGTTCAGGACCACCGGCAGCGACAGCACCACCAGCAGCACCCGCACGTACTGCACGACCGCCACGACCCGCTCGTCCGCCCCGAGCTGGCGCGCGATGACGACCAGCCCGCTGGCGCCGCCCGCGACCAGCGCGAACGCCCCCGTGACCGCGTCCACGTCCCGGCGCCGGCCCAGCAGCCAGCCCGTCCCCAGGCTCAGCGCCAGCGTCCCGACCGTGACGGCCAGCACCGGCAGCCAGTGCTCACCCAGCGCCGACAGCGTCGACAGCTGCACGAGCGTGCCGATGGTGACCCCGACGACCGCCTGCCCCGCCGTGCCCGCCCGCGCCGGCAGCACCACCGCGCGCCGGCTCACCAGCGCGTCGACCAGACCGGCCGCCAGCCCCGCGAACAACGCCGGGGACGGCAGCCCCAGCCGGTCCAGGAACCCCGTCGCGACGACCGTGGCGGCCAGCAGGACCAGGACGTGCGCGGCGCGGCGCACTACGCGGTGAGGACCGCGGTGGTGCGCTCGGCGGCGACGACGCGTTCGGGCAGCAGCGCCACGTCGGGGGTCACCACGACCGAACCCGTCCGCGCCCACGCGGCCAGCGGCCCCCGCACCACGTCGGCCGGGGCGACGTCGGTGAGCAACCGCACCCCCACCGGCCAGCCCTCCCCGGCCTGCGCCGCCGCGCCCGGCAGGGCGGCGTGCGACAGCGCCGAACCGTCCGGCAGTTCCAGCGCCGGGTCCTCCGGGCCGGGGGTCTGCAGGGGGGAGTAGGTGTCGCCGTACCCGGTGACGACCCGCGCGTAGTCCAGGACGCCCGCCGGCAGCGGCGCCCCGAAGCCCACCGCCAGCGGAGCCAGCGACACCGCGATCCGCTCCACGGAACCGTTGCGCTCCAACGCCTCCACCGAGCTCGAGACCAGCACGTCCGCGGACCGGTCCGCGCCCGGGCGCACCACGGCCCCCGTCGACCACGCCGCCAGCTGGAACACCGGGGTCCGCCAGTGCGTCGGCAGGTCGATCGCCACGACCGACCCCGGACCCACCTCGAACTCCTCCTCCAGCAGGTTCGCCGTCTTCGACACCCACGTCGCCAGCACCCGCGCCGACAGTTCCACCCGCTCACCGCTGCTCGCGTAGTCGCCCGCGTACCAGGTGAGGCGAGGGGCGGTGGGGTCGTCGTCCAGCAGCCGACGCAACACGGGGAGCACGGCGTCACTGTAGGTTCTCCCGGCGTGAGCAGCACCGGGACGTCCGCCGCAGGGGCACTTCTGACGCGGGTCCCCGTGGTCCTGGCCGCCGCGGTCGCCGCCGTCACCGCGGTCGCCGTCCCGCTCGTGCTCCTCGACCTGTGGACCCCGGCCGTGGCCGTCCCCGTCAGCGTCGTCGTCGCCGCCCTCGCCGGCCGGCTCGCCTGGGGGACCCCCGTCGTCGCCACCGGCTGGTGGCCCGCCGCCGGCAGCGCCGCGATCGCGCTCGCCGCGGGCCTGTGGGCCGCCCTCACCCGAGCCGAGCACGTCGTCCTGCGCCGCGACGCCGGGTCGCTGGCCAACTACGCCCACCACCTCGCCACCCACCACGGCCTGCCCGTCGACGCCTCCCCGGCCGCCCTCGGCGGGGCCGCCGCCCTCGCCGACCCGAACCTCACCCTCGCCTCGCCCGCCTTCTACGAGGTCGGCGACCACGTCGTGCCCCAGTTCCTGCTCGGCGCCCCGGCCCTGTACTCCCTGGGGGACTGGGCCGGCGGCTGGACCGGGGTGTTCCTCGTGCCCGCGGTCCTCGGCGGCTTCGGCGTCCTCGCCGTCGCCGGACTGACCGCCCGCCTCGTCGGGCCCCGGTGGGCGCCGGCGGCCGCCGCGGCCTTCGCGATCGCCCAGCCCGTCCTGCACGCCAACCGCTCCACCTACTCCGAGCCGCCCGCGCTGCTCGTCCTCGTGGGCGCCGCCTCGCTGCTCGTCGCGCTCGTCCCCGCCACCGGGCGCACCGCCGCCCGCCTGGGCGGCGGCGCCGGTCTGCTCGTCGGCGCCTGCGGGTTCGTCCGCATCGACTTCCTGCGCGAGGTCGCCGTCCTGGTGCCCGTCCTGGCCGTCCTGCTCGTCGTCCGCCACCCCGGCGCCCGCGCCCTGCTCACCGCCACCGCCCTCAGCTCCGCCCTCGCCGTCCTCGCCGCGCTGGCCACCTCCCGCCCCTACCTGGGGACCATCGCCGGGTCCCTGCTGCCGCTGGTCGCCGGCCTGCTGCTGCTGTCCGGGCTCAGCGTCGTCGTGGCCCGGCTCGCGCGCGCCGGGGTCCTGGCCCGGCGCCGCTGGCTGGTCTCCGAACGGCTCCCGGTGGTCCTGGCCGGCGCGCTGGCCGTCGTGCTGCTCGCGCTCGGCAGCCGGCCGTTGTGGCTCGTCGTCCGGCAGGACCCGCAGGACCCCGGCAGCCGGCTCGTCGCCGGGCTGCAGCTGGCGCAGGGGCTCACCGTCGACGGCGGCCGCACCTACGCCGAGCACTCGATCGACTGGATCGCCTGGTACCTGGGCTGGCCGGTGGTGCTGCTGGCCGGGGCGGCGGCCGTCGCGCTGCTGCCGCGGCTGGTCCGCGGCGTCCAGGGGCACAGCCCGCTGCCGTCGTGGACGGCGCCGTACGTCGTCGCGCTCGGCGCGACCCTGCTGACGCTGTACCGCCCCGGCATCACCCCCGACCACCCGTGGGCCGACCGCCGGTTCGTCGTCGTCGTGCTGCCCGCCGTCGTGGTCCTGGCCGTCGCGGCGTGCCGCTGGGTCGTGGACCGCTACGCCGCGCACCGCCTCACCGGCCTGCGGGTCGCGCTGGCCGTCGTGCTGCTCGTCGGCCCCGCCGTCGTGGGGACGCTGCCGGTGGCGGCGCAGCGCACCGAGGTCGGCCAGCCCGCCGCCGTCGCGCGGGTGTGCGCGAGCTTCGCGCCCGGTGACGTGGCGCTGGCCGTCGACCCCCGCTCGCGCAACGAGTGGCCGCAGGTCCTGCGCGGCAGCTGCGGCGTCCCCGCGGCCTCGGTCGTCGTGCCCACCGCGCAGGGCCGGGCCGGGACGCCGGAGTACTGGGCCGCGCTGCGCTCGGCCGTCGACCGGGCGGCGCAGCGGGTCCGCGACGCCGGCGGCAACCCCGTCCTCGTCGCCGCCGGCGGCGACACCGACCCCGTCGACGTGCTCACCCGGCTCGGGGTCGCCGACCCGCGGACGGTCGTGCTGCTGCGGACGACCGAGGACGAGCGGGTCCTGGAGGAGCGCCCGGACGGCGCGCAGCGCATCGACGTGCGGGTCGTGACCGGGCCGGCCCCCGCCGCCCCCTGACCCCACCCCGCGGCGATCAAGGACACGCCCCCGGCGATCAAGGACACGCCCCCGGCGATCAAGGACACAGCCGCGGCGATCGAGGACCGGGGGAGTCGGGCGGGGTCGGCTGTCCTTGATCGCCGCCCGGGTGTCCTTGATCGCGGGGAGGGGGAGGGGGAGGGAGGCGGCGGGTCAGGCGGGGAGGGTGGCGCGCGAGCAGCGCGTCACGTACTCCAGCGTCAGCGAGCCGGTCGCCTCCAGCCGCGCCAGCGCCTGGGCGCGCACGTCGGCGAGCACCTCCTCGCGGCGCCCGTCGTCGAGCGCGATCACCCAGCTGCGCGAGCGGGTCAGGTCCAGCAGCGACTCCACGGTCACCGGGTCCGACCAGCGCACGTCGTAGCGCTCGACGGGCCCGAAGGGCGGGCCGACGCGCGGGGCGAGGCTGCCGAGCTGCTCCTCGCCGGGGCCGGGCAGCAGTCGGTCCAGGTGGGCGATCCAGTCGACGCCGGCGTCGCGGACGTTCCACAGCAGGCCGAGGCGGCCGCCGGGGCGCAGGACGCGGGCGACCTCGGGGGAGGCGGTGTCGGGGTCCACCCAGTGCCAGGCCTGCGCCATCAGCACGGCGTCGACGCTGCCGTCGGGCAGCGGGACGGACTCGCCGGTCCCGTCGAGGACCTCGACGCCGGGCAGCACCCGCGCGAACTGCGCGCGCATCCCGGCGGACGGTTCCACGGCGACGACGTCGAGGCCGCGGGTGAGCAGGGACCGCGTGAGCTTGCCCGTCCCCGCGCCCAGGTCCAGGACGCGCCGCGCCCCGGGCGGCAGCAGCCAGTCCAGGGCCTCGTCGGGGTAGCCGGGGCGGGCCCGCTCGTACACGTCGGCCACGGACCCGAACGACCGGGCACGCTGCGTGGCGGGATCGGTGACGGGGCTGGGGTCGGGGCCCGGCTCGCTCATGGCGCCATGCTGCCCGGTCGCGTTCGCTCCCGGGACCGACCCCGCCGGTGGGTAAGCTCAGCGCGCCATGCCTGTCGAAGATGAGGTCCAGCCCCTGAGCGGACCAGCCCCCGTCGCCACGATCGTGCTGCCCTGCTACAACGAGGAAGCGCACGTCCTGCTGGAGATCCAGCGCATCACGAAGGTGATGGACGACGACGGCATGCCGTACGAGCTGCTCGCCATCGACGACTGCTCCACCGACGACACCCTGGCGGTGCTGCGCTCGGTCGAGGCCGACTACCCGCACCTGCGGGTCGTGGGGTTCCGCCGCAACGGCGGGTCCGGCACGGTCCGCCGCATCGGCACCCAGATGGCCCGCGGCGAGATCGTCGTGTGGACCGACGCGGACATGTCGTACGAGAACGAGCGCATCCCCGAGCTGGTGCGGGTGCTGCTGGAGGACGACTCCTACGACCAGGTCGTCGGCGCCCGCACGACCGAGGAGGGCTCGCACAAGGCGCTGCGGGTCCCGGCGAAGTTCGTGATCCGCAAGGTCGCGGAGGTCCTGGCCCGCCAGCGCATCCCGGACCTGAACTCCGGGCTGCGCGCGTTCCGCAAGTCGGTGTCGCTGCCGTACCTGCGGCTGCTGCCCGCGGGGTTCTCCTGCGTCACGACGATCACGCTGTCGTTCCTGTGCAACCAGCACGACATCAAGTACGTGCCGACGACCTACGCCAAGCGCGCGGGGAAGTCGAAGTTCCACTTCACCAAGGACGCCTACCGGTACATCCTCCAGGTGCTGCGGATGATCATGTACTTCGAGCCGCTGCGGGTCCTCATGCCGCTGGCGCTGGGGCTGTTCGGCGTCGGTTTCCTCAAGGGGGTCGTCGACATGGTGCGCCACCCGTTCTACTTCCCGGCGAACACCGTGCTGCTGCTGGTCTCCGGGTTGCTGGTGGGCGCCGTCGCCCTGCTGGCCGACCTCGTGGTGCGTTCGCGGGACAGCGCGTGACCCGACGCAGGGTCGTGGTGCTGGGCCCGGCGCACCCCAGCAAGGGCGGGATCGCGGTCCACACGACCGAGCTGGCCCGCCACCTGGCCCAGGACCCCGGCGCCGAGGTGAAGCTCGTCTCCTGGCACAGGCTGTACCCCGAGCTGCTGTACCCGGGGGAGGTGCAGCTCCCCGACCCCGCCCCCGAGGTCCCCGAGTTCACCCCGACCGTGCGGCCGCTGTCGTGGGCCTCCCCGGCGTCGTGGTGGCGCACCGGCCGCCGCATCGCGCAGGCCGACCTCGTCGTCCTCGCCCACGTCGTGCCCCTGCAGGTCCCGGCGCTGCTGACCGTCCTGGCCGCGATGCGCTCGGCCGGTTCGGGGGCCCGCACGGTCGTCGTCGCGCACAACGTCCTGCCCCACGAGCCGAACCCCGGTGACGAGCTGCTCGTGAACCGGTTGTTCGCCGCCGTCGACGGGGTCGTCGTGCACTCCGACGGCCAGGCCGCGCTGGCCCACGCGCACGGCGCCCGCCGCGTCGTGCAGGCCGACCTGCCCCCGCACCTGCCCGGCGGTCCCCGCCTGGAGGGCGAACCGGGTTCCCGGGTCCCGCGCGACGGCGGGGTCCGGCTGCTCAGCCTCGGCGTCGTCCGCGAGTACAAGGGCCTGGACCTGCTGCTGGAGGCCCTCGCCGAGGTCCACCAGCGCGGTTTCGACGCCCGCCTGACCATCGCCGGTGAGCTGTGGGGGGCGGCGGGCCGCCGCGTCCGCGAGCTCGCCTCCGCCCCCGGGATGCGCGGCCACGTGGACCTGCGCGAGGGGTACGTCCCGGCCGCGGCGATCCCCGGGCTCATGGCCGCCCACGACGCGGTCGTCCTGCCGTACCGGTCCGGCACGGCCTCCCAGAACGCCGTCCTCGCCTTCGCCCACGGGCTGCCGGTGCTGGCCACGCGGGTCGGGTCGTTCCCGGCGCAGGTCCGCGACGGCGTCGACGGGCTCCTCGTCGAGCCGGGCAGTTCCGCCGACCTGGCCCGGGCCATCCTCAGCCTCGCCGACGGCGGGCTGAAGGCGTTGCGGGACAACGTCGAAGCGCCCGACCTGGAGGGTCCGTGGGACGCCTACCTCGCCGCGGTCGACGAGGCCGCGCGCGGGGGGACGGCCGCCGCCCCGCCCGGGGGCCGGCTGCTGGCCGTGGCCAAGCGCGGGGCCGAGCACGCCCTGTGGGCCCGGGTCGGCGTGCAGCGCCGCGCCGGTGAGCAGCTCGCGCGACGGCGGCTGGGGGCGGCGCCGCAGGCCCGCCCGGTCCCGTCCGGGGTGCCGCGCACCGGGGTCCTGCACGACGCCGCCGAGGTCGCCGACGCCGTCGCGCAGACCGCGCGGCTGCGGCTGCCCGCGCACCCGGACTCCCCGAAGAACTGGGACGCCCTCGGCGCCGTCGCCGCCGTCCTGACCCTGGCCGACGACGGGTCGCGCACCGCCCGCGTCCTGGACGCCGGGTCCGCGCGGTACTCCCCGGTCCTGCCGTGGCTGCGGCTGTACGGCCTGGGCCGCGAGAAGGGCTCGCTGGCCGGCATCAACCTGGAGTTCGGCTCCACGGTCCACCGCGACGGCGTCGAGTTCCGCCGCGGGGACGTCACCGACACCGGCCTGCCCGACGGCTCGCTGGACGCCGTGACCTGCATGTCGGTCATCGAGCACGGGGTGCCGATCGCGGGGTTCCTCACCGAGACCGCCCGGGTCCTGCGCCCCGGCGGGGTGCTGGCGCTGTCCACCGACTACGACCAGGACCCGCCGGACACGACGGGCGTCACCGCCTACGGCGCCCCGGTGCGGATCTTCTCGCCCGCCGACCTGCGCGACCTCGTCGCGCTGGCCGCCCGCGTCGGCCTCGACCTCGTCGGCGAGCTCACCGACGAGGTGCTGGCCCACCCCGAGCGGCCGGTGCACTGGAAGCGGACCGGGCTGGACTACACGTTCGTCCTGCTGACGTTCGTGCGGCGCTGAGTGCTCTCCCGGCTCCTCGGCGTCCTGCGCTCACCCGTCCTGCGGGCGGGGTTCCTGCTGCTGGCCCTCGCGCTGGCCGTCGCCTACGTCGTCCGCGACCGCGCCGCCATCGCGGACGCCTGGTCCCGGCTCGACGCGGGGTCGGTGCTGCTCGCGCTGCTGCTGTCCCTGGCCAACGTGGCGCTGTCCGGGGCGTCGTGGCGGGCCGTCCTCGCCGATCTCGGCTCGCCGCTGCCGGCGGGCGCGGCGGCGCGGGTGTTCTTCGTCGGCCAGCTCGGCCGGTACATCCCCGGCACGGTCTTCCAGTTCGTCGCGCAGGCCGAGCTCGCCAAGGACCACGGCGTCCCGCGCCGCCGGACGGGGTCGGCGCTGGCCGTGGCGCTGCTGGTGTCCATGACGACCGCCGGGCTGCTGGTCACCGGGGTCCTGCCGGTCGCCCTGCAGGGCCAGCGGATCACCGGCTGGGAGTGGACGAGCTGGCTGCGCTGGCTCGCGCCGCTGCTGCTCGTGCTGCTGGTGCCGCAGGTCCTCAACCCGCTGCTGCGGGTGCTGCTGCGGCTGGCCCGGCAGGAACCCCTCGAGCACCGCGTCACCGTCGCCGGGCTGCTCGCCTCGGCGGGCTGGGCGATGGCGTCGTGGGTGGCCGTGGGGCTGCAGGTCTTCGTGCTCACCCGCGCCGTCGGCTCGGACTGGTCGACGGGCTCGACCCTGGCGCTGGCCGTCGGCGGGTACGCCGTGGCGTGGGTGGTGGGGTTCCTGGTGGTCCTGGCCCCGGCGGGGGCCGGGGCCCGCGAACTCGTCCTGGGCGCGGTCGTGGCGCTCGCGACCGGGTCGGGGGCGGCGGCGGTCGTCGTGCTCGGGTCCCGGGTGCTGCTGACGGTCTCGGACCTGCTGCTGGCGTTCGCCGCCCTGGCCGGGCACCGCGCCGAGGTCCGCCGCGCCCGCTGACGCACCGCCCCCGCTGCGACCTCGGCGATCAAGGACACGTGTGTCCTCGATCGCCGCGGTCGGGGGACGGCAGGTGTCGAAGTGGTCACGAAGGGCGACGCGCCGCCGGTTGGGATGGCGCACCCGGGCGGTTCTCGGCAGGGTGAGCCGTCGGCACGCGTCCTCGACCCTCGACCGACCGGAGCTGATCGACCATGCGCCGCAGAGCTGTCCTCACGTCCCTCGCCGCCTCCCCGCTCGTCGCGGCGGCCGGGTGCAGCGCCGGGGAGGGGGTCGACACCGGCACCGGGGACGAGGGCTCGGCCGGCGGGGGCGGGGCCTTCGTGGCCGCGATCAGCGCCCGGCCCGACCAGCTCGACCCGCACAAGACGACGGCCTACGCCAGCTTCCAGGTGCTGGAGAACGTCTACGACACCCTCGTCGTGCCGTCGGCCGACGACCTGTCGATGCAGCCCTCGCTGGCGACGGCCTGGGAGACCAGCCCCGACGGCCTCACCTGGACGTTCACCCTCGCCGAGGGCGTCACGTTCCACGACGGCAAGCCCTTCACGGCGGCGGACGTCGTGTTCTCCTACCGGCGCATCATCGACCAGCAGCTCGCGAACTCCGCGAAGTTCGCCACCGTCACCGACGTCAGCGCCCCCGACGACACGCACGTCGTCCTGACGCTGTCGAAGCCGACGCCGAACCTGCTGTCCCGCCTCGGCGGGTTCAAGGGCATGGCGATCCTGCCCGAGGGCGTCGACGAGTCCACCCTGGCCACGCAGGCCGTGGGGACGGGCCCGTTCTCGCTGCAGGGGTCCTCGGCCAGCGAGATCTCCCTGGCCCGGTACGACGAGCACTGGGGGGAGCCGGCCGCGCTGGAGGGGGTGACGTTCCAGTTCATCACCGAACCCGCGGCCGCCCTGACCGGGCTGACGACCGACCAGGTGCAGTGGACCGACAACGTCCCCGCGCAGCGGGTCGCCGCGCTGGAGGACGACGACGCCGTCGAGCTCGGCAAGGTCGCCAGCGTCGACTACTGGTACCTGGCGATGAACTGCGCGAAGGCGCCGTTCGACCGGGTCGAGGTCCGGCGGGCCGTCGCCTTCGCCCTGGACCGCGAGGCCATCACCGAGGCCGCGCGGTTCGACACCGCCCGGGTGAACCAGACGGCGATCCCCGAGGACAGCGAGTGGTACTACGAGTACGCGCCCTTCGAGACCGACGTCGACCAGGCGAAGCAGTTGCTCCAGCAGGCCGGGGTCACCACCCCGATCACGATGGGCCTCATGGTCACCTCCGAGTACCCCGAGACGGTCACGGCCGCGCAGGTCATCGCCAGCCAGCTCGAACCGATCGGCGTGCAGGTCGAGATCCAGACCGAGGACTTCGCGACGTGGCTGGACCGGCAGGGCCGCGGGGACTTCGACGCGTTCATGCTGGGCTGGCTGGGGAACGTCGACCCGGCGGACTTCTACGAGGAGCAGCACCGCACCGGCGGCCCGAACAACTACCAGAAGTACTCCAGCCCCGTCACCGACGACCTGCTGGACCGCGCCGCCGTGGAGGCCGACCAGGCCACCCGCAAGTCCCTGTACGACCAGGCGGCCAAGCAGATCGTCGACGACGTCTCGTACCTGTACCTGTACAACCCCGACGCCGTGCAGGCCTGGAAGCCGGGCATCACGGGGTACGACGTGCGGGCCGACAAGGCGGTGAACTTCGACACCCTGGCGCTGCCGTCGTGACGGGCGTGGCGGTGCGCCGCACCCTGCAGGCCGTCGTCGTCCTGCTCGGGGTCGCCGTCGCGACGTTCACGCTGGTGCACCTGGTCCCGGGGGACCCGATCCGGCTGGCGCTGGGGACCCGGTTCGACCAGGCGACGTACGACGCGCTGCGCGAGCGCGCCGGTCTCGACCAGCCCGTCGTCGCGCAGTTCTTCTCCTGGATCGGGAACGCGGTCACCGGTGACCTGGGGGTGAGCTTCCGCTCGGGGGACCCGGTGACGGTGCTCATCGTGGAACGGCTGCCCGCGACGGCGTCGCTGGCCGCGGCCTCGATCGTGGTGGCGCTGCTCATCGCGGTGCCGCTGGGCACCGCGTCGGCGCTGCGGCCCCGCTCGTTCCTCGACGGCGCCGGGACGGTCCTGTCCCAGATCGGGATCTCCGTCCCGGAGTTCTGGATGGGCATCATGCTCATCCTCGTCTTCGCCGGGACCCTCGGCTGGTTCCCGGCCAGCGGGTACGTCCCGTTCGGCGAGGACCCGGTGGGCTGGGCGCGGTCCCTGGTGCTGCCCGCCGTCACGACCGGGCTCGTCTCCGGCAGCGTCCTGACCCGCTTCACCCGCTCCAGCGTCCTGGAGGCGCTGTCGGCCGAGCACGTCCGCACCGCGCGGGCCAAGGGGCTCGGCCCGCGGGCGGTGCTGAACTGGCACGTGCTGCGCAACGCGCTGCTGCCGCTGGTGACGGTGACGGGGGTGCAGCTGGCGTACCTGCTGTCCGGGGTCGTCGTCGTCGAGATCGTCTTCGCCTGGCCGGGGCTGGGGCAGCTGGCCCTGCAGTCGGTGCAGGCGCGGGACTACCCCGTCCTGCAGGGGGCGGTGCTGCTGTTCGCGGTCGTGTTCCTCGTCCTGAACCTGGTGGTGGACCTGCTGTACTCCAAGCTCGACCCGAGGATCGGCTCGTGAGCGCCCCGGCCGTGGGGGCGCAGGGCGTGTCGGTGCGCCCGCGCAGCAACGGGTTCCTCGACGGGCTGAGGCTGCTGCTGGGGTCGCCGCCGGCGCTGTTCGGCGCGGTCGTGCTGGTCGTCGTGGTCCTCGTCGCGCTGCTCGACGACCAGCTCGCCCCCACCGGGGCCAACGAGGTCGACGTGCAGGCCCGGTTGCAAGCCCCCGGTCCCGGGCACTGGTTCGGCACCGACGACCTCGGCCGCGACGTCCTGTCCCGCGTGGTGCTGGGCGCGAAGGTGTCGTTGCAGGTCGGCGCGGTCGCGGTGGGTTTCTCCCTGGTGGCCGGGGTCCTCGTCGGGTTGTTCGCCGGGTTCTACGGCCGCTGGGTCGACACGGTCCTCATGCGGTGCATGGACGTGCTGTTCGCGTTCCCGGCGATGCTGCTGGCGATCGCGGTCATCGCGATCCTCGGGCCGGGCACCACCAACGCGATGATCGCGATCGGCGTCACGTACACGCCGGTGTTCGCCCGCGTCACCCGCTCGGCCGTCCTGGGGGTGCGCGAGACCGTGTACGTCCGGGCGTCGCGCTCCATCGGCGCCTCGAACCGGCGGCTGCTGTTCCGGCACGTCCTGCCGAACGCGGCGCCGCCGATCATCGTGCAGACCTCGGTGAGCCTGGCGTTCGCCGTGCTGGCCGAGGCGGCGCTGTCGTTCGTGGGGCTGGGGACGCAGCCGCCGGACCCCAGTTGGGGGCGGATGCTGTCGGAGGGGCGCGGCTACATCGACCTCGCCTGGTGGATCGCGGTGTTCCCCGGCCTGGCGATCGTCCTGCTCGTCCTGGCGTTCAACCTGCTCGGCGACGGCCTGCGCGACGTGCTGGACCCGCAGCAGCGCAGCGCGTTGCAGGCGGGGAAGCGGAACCCGGCCGGACGGGGGAGGAAGCGGTGAACGTGCTGGAGGTCAGCGACCTGCGGGTGTCGATGGACACCGCGCGGGGGACCGCGCACATCGTCAACGGGCTCGACTACTCGGTCGCGGCCGGGCAGACCGTCGCCGTCGTGGGGGAGTCCGGCAGCGGCAAGAGCGTGTCCGCCCTGGCGCTGCTGGGGTTGCTGCCCGGGCACGCCCGCGTCAGCGGGACCGCGCGGTTCGACGGCCGCGACCTCGTGGCGATGTCGGAGGCCGAACTGCGGTCGGTGCGTGGCAACGGGATCGGCATGGTGTTCCAGGACCCCATGACGTCGCTGAACCCCGTCCTGACGATCGGGCGGCAGCTCACCGAGGGCCTGCTCGCGCACCGCGCGGTCGGGTCGAAGGCGGCGGCGCGGGAACGGGCCGCCGAACTGCTCGCCGACGTCGGGCTGCCCGACCCGCGCGGGGTGCTGGCGAAGCACCCGCACGAGCTGTCCGGCGGGATGCGCCAGCGCGTCGTCATCGCCATCGCGCTGGCCGGGTCGCCGAAGCTGCTCATCGCCGACGAGGCCACGACCGCGCTCGACGTCACCGTGCAGGCGCAGATCCTCGACCTCGTCGCGCGGTTGCAGGACGAGCACGGCACCGGGGTCGTGTGGATCACCCACGACCTCGGGGTCGTCGCCGGCATCGCCGACCGGGTCCTGGTCATGTATGGCGGCCGCTGCGTCGAGGACGGTTCGGTGGACGAGGTGTTCGACGCCCCGGCCCACCCGTACACGCGGGGGCTGCTGGGGTCGCTGCCGTCGCTGGCCGAGCCCGGCGCCGACCTGGTGGCGATCGCGGGGACGCCGCCGCCGCCGACGGACCTGCCGCCGGGGTGCGTGTTCCACCCGCGCTGCCCCGTCCGGGGGAACCCGCGGTGCGCCACCGAGCAGCCGCCGCTGGTGCCCGTGGGCGGGACGCACCGCGCCGCGACGTTCTACGCGGAGGGCGCCCGGTGAACGACGTGCTGGTGCGGGCCCGCGACCTGCGGGTCCACTTCCCGGTCCGCGCGCAGGGGTTGCGCCGCAAGCGGGCCGGGGCCGTGCGGGCCGTCGACGGTGTCGACCTCGACGTGCTGCGCGGGGAGACGCTGGGGCTGGTGGGGGAGTCCGGCTGCGGGAAGTCGACGCTGGGCAACGCGCTGCTGCGGCTGGTGGAACCCACCGGCGGCACGGTGGAGTTCGACGGCGCCGACGTCACCGGCATGTCGGCGCGGGCGCTGCGGGCGTTGCGGCGGCGCGCGGTGATGGTGTTCCAGGACCCGTACGCGAGCCTGGACCCGCGGATGACGATCGGGCAGACGGTCGCCGAGCCGTTGCAGGTCCACGGGTTGCGCGCCGGGTCGCGGACGGCGCGGGTGGCCGAGCTGCTCGAACTCGTCGGGCTGGACCCCTCGGTCGCCTCCCGGTACCCGCACGAGTTCTCCGGCGGTCAGCGGCAGCGGGCCGGGATCGCGCGGGCGCTGGCCGGCGAACCCGACTTCGTGGTGTGCGACGAGGCCATCGCCTCCCTCGACGTCAGCGTCCAGGCGCAGGTGCTGAACCTGCTGCGGTCGTTGCAGCGCGAGCTGGGGCTGACGCTGCTGTTCGTCTCGCACGACCTGGCCGCCGTCCGGCACCTGTCCGACCGGGTCGCCGTCATGTACCTGGGGCGGGTCGTGGAGGTCGCCCCGGCGGCCGAGCTCACCGCGAACCCGCAGCACCCGTACACCCGGGCGCTGCTGTCGGCGGTGCCGGTGCCGGACCCGGCGCGCGAGCGCACCCGGGAACGGATCGTGCTGAGCGGGGACGTGCCGTCGGCCGCGCGGGTGCCGTCGGGCTGCCGGTTCCGCACGCGCTGCCCGCAGGCGTTCGACCCCTGCCCCACCGTGGACCCCGCGCTCCAGGAGGTCCCCCGGGGGGCGCACCGGGCGGCGTGCCACCTGCACGGGGTGGTCCCGGTCACCCGTTGAGCCGCCGTTCCAGGAACCGGCGCTGCTCCTCGTCGGTGGTGAGGGCCAGTGCCCGGGCGTACGCCTCGCGGGCGCCCGGGTCGCCCAGTTCGGCGAGCAGGTGGGCGCGGGTGGCCCACCACGGCTGGAACCCGGGGGCGTCGACCAGGTCGAGTTCGGCCAGGCCGGTCGCGGGGCCGTGGACCCGGGCGAGGACGGCGGCGAAGGCGACCCGCGAACCCAGGGTGGGGGCGACGGTGTTCAGCGCCGCGTAGAGCGTCAGCAGGGCCCCGTCGTCGCGCACGTCGTCGCGCACGCCGTCGCGCGCCCCGGCGTGGTGGACGGCGGCGATGGCGGCCTCGAGGTGGAACCGGCCGCCCCCGCCGGAGCGCCGCAGGAACTCCTCTCCGACGTCCAGACCCGGACCGGGGCCGCTGAGGTGGGTGAGCGCGGCCAGCGCCCACGCCTCGGGGTCGTCGAGGAGTTCGGCCAGGGTGCGGGACAGGTGGCGCGCCTCGTCCACCCAGCCCAGGACGAGCGTCCCGTAGACCGCTTCCAGGACGGCGGGCAGCCGGTGCGGGAGCTCGGCGGCGTCCGGGACCGCGAACCGCACCCGGGCGTCGCGGACCTTGCGCTTGGCCCGGACCAGCCGTTGCGCCATCGTCGCGGCCGGCACGGCGAACGCGGCCGCGATCGCGGCGGCCTCGAAACCCAGGACGGCGTTCAGCACCAGGGGGGTGCGGACGTTCTCGGCCAGCGCCGGGTGGGCGCAGACGAAGAGCAGTTCCAGGCGCTCGTCGGGGATCGCGCGGGGCACCGGGTCCTCCGTGGCGAGGTCGAGGGCGTCGTCGAGGGGTGCGCGCGTGCGGTGCGCGGCGGACCTCCAGACGTCGCGCTGGGTGTTGCGCGCGACGGTGAGCAGCCAGGCGTCGGGGTCGCGGGGGACGCCGCGCTCCGGCCAGGTCGCCAGGGCCCGCTCGAAGGCCGTCGACAGCGCGTCCTGGGCGAGCTGGAGGTCGCCGGTGCCCGCCGCGAGCACCGCGACCAGCCGCCCGTAGGACGTGCGGGCCGCGTGCTCGGCGGCGTGCTCGGCGGCGCTGTGCGCCCGCGGCCTCACCCGTTGCCGTGCCAGGCGCCGTCGCGGTAGTGGACGGCGCCGGGCCGGACCTCGACGGCCCCCCACTGCACCGGGGGGGCCTGCTTGGCCCACTCCAGCGCGGCGTCGAGGTCGGGCACGTCGATGACGAACGTGCCGCCGAGGTGGACCTTGGTGTCGGCGAACGGGCCGTCCTGGACCGTCAGGGTCCCCGAGGCGGCGCTGACCGTGGTGGTGCTCCCGGACGGGCGGAGGACCTCGGCGGACAGCAGGACCCCGGCGGCCTCCAGGGCGCCGGCGTAGGCGGTGAAGGCCCGCTGGCCGTGCTCGACGCCCTCCGGTCCCAGCTCGGCCTCGGTCATCTCGGGGTAGTGGAGCAGGAGCGTGTAGCGCATCGTCTCGTCCTTCCTGGGAGGTCCAGCGGCGACGTCGGGTGAACGTCGCTCACCCCTGGGACGATCCGCCCCGCCCCGGATCGACACCCCGGACGCGCGAACCTGATGTCAACCGTCGGTTGACACTGCTGGCGTGTCAACTTACGGTTGACACATGACCGACTCGACCCAGCTCGTCCGCCTCGACGACCTCATCCGCTCCGTCGCCGGGCGCCACGACGCCCCGCTGGACCGGCTCAGCGACGCCGTGGTCCTCGGCGACCACCTCGGGGAGGTGGCCGACGCGCTCATCGGCCACTTCGTCGACCAGGCCCGGCGCTCGGGCGCCTCCTGGACCCAGATCGGCGCCAGCATGGGCGTGACCCGGCAGGCCGCGCAGAAGCGGTTCGTCACCCGCGACGACGGCGCTCCCGGCGCCCCCGAGCCGCTGGACCCCAGCCAGGGCTTCAGCCGCTTCACCGACGCCGCCCGGGCCGTCGTCGTCGGCTCCCAGGAGGTCGCCCGGGACGGCCGGCACGCCGCGATCGGCGTCCCGCACCTGCTGCTGGCCCTGCTGGCCGACGAGGAGGACGCCGCCGCGCGGGCGGTGACGGCCCAGGGGGTGTCCCTGGAGGACGTGCGGCGCACCGCCCGCGCCTGCCTGCCCCCGGCCGTCGACGACGTCCCCGCGCTCATCCCCTTCGACGCCCACGCCCGCGCCGCGCTGGAGGCCACCTTCACCCAGGCCCGGCGCCTGGGCGCCGACCACGTCGACACGCTCCACGTCCTGCTCGCGCTGCTCGCCGTGGAGGACGGGACCGGCGTCCTGTCCGGCCTCGGGGTCCGCGCCGAACCCCTCGGGGGCTGAGGGGTCAGAGCGGGCCCGCGGCCCGGGCCCGCTCCACCGCGACCAGCGCCTCCCGCAGCTGCCCGATCCACTCCTGCTGGTGCTGGCCGACCAGGCGGACGCACCAGGCCAGGGCCTCGGAGCGGGTCCGGGCCACGCCGGCGTCGACGAGGGTGTCCAGGACCTGCCGCTGGGGCTGGCGCAGCCGCGTCATGACGGGGGTGGCGAGGTTGGTGAACAGCTCCTCGGTCTCCCCGCACGTCACCCCCCAGGCCAGCTTGCGGCCGAACAGGGCCTCGGCCTCGTCGGCGATCCGCATCCGCGCCGGGCGGGTCTCCTCGCGGAAGCGGGCGGCGCGGCCCGCCTCGGCGCGGCGGTCCGGGGCCGCCGCCCCGGTCGGCTCGGGGCGCGGCAGGCGCCCGGTGACCACGATCTCCTCGCGGTCGACGGAGACCGCGGGGGCGGCCTCGAACCAGTCCTGCGGCAACCGGCCGGACAGCCAGGCCGCGATGTCGGCGTCATCGCTCATGCTCCGATTACACGATTACACGGCAATCGGGTCAAGAGGTCCCGTCGGGCCGCTCGGCCGCCACCCGCCGGAACTCCTCCAGCACCGCGGCCGTCGGCGCGTCCGTCCCGCGCCCGGCCCGGGTCGCGGCGTAGATCGACCGCGCCGGGGCCCGGCCCGCCAGCGGGACCACCCGCAACCCGCCGGGCCGCAACGGGTGCGCCAGCCGGGGGACCAGCGCGACCCCCGCCCCGGCCGCGACCAGGGCGGCCAGGGCGTCGTACTCGGCGGTGTGGTGCCGCACGTCCGGGGCGAAACCCGCCGTCGCGCAGGCGCCGAGGGTGATCTGGGCGCAGGCGTCGTCGGTCGCCGACGCCACCCAGACCTCGCGGGCCAGCTCGCCCAGCTCCACCTCCTCCCGGCCGGCGAGCCGGTGGTCGGCCGGCAGCAGCACGTCCAGGACGTCGGTCAGCAGGTCGACCCGGTGGTAGCGGGCGTCGTCGCGGCGCGGCCCCGCCGGGTGGTCGACGGTGACGACGACGTCGAGCTCACCGCCGTCCAGGCCCGCGATCGCCGCCACGGGCTCGCGCTCGCGCACCAGCAGCCGCAGCCCGGGCCGGTCGGCCCGCAACCGGCGCAGCGCGGGGGCGACGACGGCGAACACCCCGCTGGCCAGGGTCCCGATCCGCACCTCGCCGACCACCCCGGCGTCGAAGGCGAGCAGGTCCGCGCGCGCCTCCTCCAGCCGGGCCGCGACGGCGTCGGCGTGGGAGAGCAGCACCCGGGCCTGACCCGTCAGCCGCACCCCGCGACCCTGCCGCTCCAGCAGCGGGACGCCCAGGTCGCGGGCCAGCCCGGCCAGCTGCTGCGAGACCGCCGAGGGCGTCAGGTGCAGCGCGGTGGCGGTGGCCGCGACCGTGCCGCGGCGCTCGACCTCGCGCAGCAGGCGGAGCCGCCGCAGGTCGATCGTGAAGTCCTCGCTGTCGAGAGCCATGAGAGAACTCTAGATGGACTGAAGGGTCGGGGAACGGGCACGATCGGCGGGTGACCCGCCGCGCCACCCTGCTCTTCGCCGCCCTCGGCCTCGCCTGGGGCATCCCGTACCTGCTCATCAAGGTCGCCGGGGAGGAACTGCCGCCCTCCACGCTGGTCCTGGCCCGCACCGCGCTGGCCGCCCTCGTCCTCGCCCCGGTCGCGCTGGCCCGCGCGGACGTCCGGGCCGCCCTGCCCGCCCTGCTGCGCCGCTGGCCGGCGCTGGCGGCCTACACCGGCTTCGAGATCGTCGCCCCGTGGCTGTTCCTGGCCCGCGCCGAGCAGGACCTCGACAGCTCCACGACCGCCGTCGTCATCAGCGCCGTCCCCGCCGTCGGCGTGCTCGTCGCCCTCCTCGCCGGCCGCGCCGAACGCCTCGGCGCCGCCGGGTGGGCCGGGCTGGGGCTCGGCACCCTCGGGGTCGCCGCCCTCGTCGGGTTCGACCTCGGACCCGGGCAGGCCGGCGCGGTCGCCGAGCTCGCCGTCGTCGTCGTCGGCTACGCCGTCGGCCCGGCCGTGCTGGTCCGGCACCTGTCCGACCTGCCCGGCCCCGCCGTCGTGCTCGGCAGCCTCGTCCTGTCCGCGGTCGTCTACGTGCCCATCGTGCTGCTGGGGCCCGGGCTGCCCACCGCGGCGCCCTCGGGGCCGGTGCTCGCCGCCGTGGCCACCCTCGCCGTCGTCTGCACCGCCGGGGCCTTCCTGCTGCTGTTCGCCCTCGTCGGGGAGCTGGGCCCGGTGCGGGCCACCGCGATCGTGTACGTCAACCCCGTCGTCGCGGTCGTCGCCGGCGCGGTCGTCCTCGGCGAGCGGATCACCGCGGCCACGCTCGCCGGGTTCGCCCTCGTCCTGGCCGGGTCCTTCCTCGCCACCCGCCGCCCGGCGAACCGGCCCGAGCAGCCCGTGCCCGCCCTTACCGTGGACGCGTGAGCGGAGGGGACCCGGACCGGCCCGACGGTGAGCTGCGCTGGGCCCCCGGCCGCCCCGTCCCGGTCACCACGATGCTGCGGCCGCTGCGCCGCGGCGCGGGCGACCCCACCTACCGCCAGGACGAGGACGGGTCGGTGTGGCGCGCCACCCGCACCCCCCTGGGCCCGGTGACCCTGCGGGTGCGGGCCCGCCCGGCCGACGCCTCGGTGCACGCCCAGGCGTGGGGGCCCGGCGCGGCCTGGGCGCTGGACGGGGTGCCCGACCTGCTCGGCGCCGCCGACGACACCTGGGCCGACTTCGCGCCCCGGCCCGAGCACGCCGTGCTCGTGCAGTCCTGGCGCGCCCACCCGCACTGGCGGGTCGGCCGCAACCGGGCCGTCTTCGAGGCGCTGTCCGCCTCGGCCCTCGAGCAGGTCGTCACCGCCGTCGAGGCCTTCGCCGCGTGGCGCCGGCTCGTGCGGCGCTTCGGCGAACCCGCTCCCGGCCCGGCCGGTCTGCTGCTGCCGCCGACGCCGCAGCAGTGGACGCGGATCCCGTCCTGGGAGTGGCTGCAGGCCGGGGTGGAGCTGCGCCGACGCAAGGTGACGATCCTCGCCGCCCCCCGCGCCGCCGGGCTGGAACGGACCCTGACCCTGACCGAGGCCGACGCCGACCGGGCCCTGCGGTCCCTGCCCGGCGTCGGGGTGTGGACGTCCGCGGAGGTCCGCCAGCGCGCCCACGGCCACGCCGACGCGTTCAGCTTCGGCGACTACCACGTCGCCAAGAACGTCTCCTACGCCCTCACGGGGGAGGTCCTCGACGACGCCGGCTGCGCGGAGGTCGTCGAGTGCTACCGCGGGCACCGGTTCCGGGTGCAGCAGCTGCTCGTCCTGGCCGGGGCGTCGCGGCCGCGCCGGGGCCCGCGCACGACGCTGCCGACGCACACGCCGAACGTGGCCGTCCGCGCCGCCCGGGGGAGCCGGGTCGCCCGCTGACGGGCTCACCGGCTCCCGCGGCCGGCCTACCGCGCGTCCGGTCGCGCCATCCGCAGCCGCTGCTCCGGGCTGATCGTGAAGTAGTCGGCGGGCCCGCCCCCGCGCAGGAGCGGGTCGGCGGCCAGGGTGTCGAAGACGCCGTCCACGACGAGGGACTCGTCGAGGTGGACCTGGACGACCTCACCGAGCACGAGCCACGCGCCGACGCCCCGCCCGTCGACGTCGGTGAGCTCCTGGACGCGCGTCACCCGGCACTCGAAGGCGACGGGGCTCCGGGCCACGCGCGGCGGCCGCACGAGGGTCGAGGGTTCCGGGGTCAGACCGGCGAGGGCGAACTCGTCGACCTCCGGCCCCACCGGCGCCGACGTCTCGTTCATCGGCGCGGCCAGGGAACGGGTCGCGAGGTTCCAGACGAACTCCCCGGTCGCCTCGGCGTTGCGCACGCTGTCCTTGTGACCGGTGCTGGAGAACCCGACGACGGGCGGGCGGTAGTTGAAGAGGTTGAAGAAGCTGTACGGCGCCAGGTTCCGCGTGCCGTCGGCCGCCACGGTCGACACCCAGCCGATGGGGCGCGGGGCCACGATGGAGTTCAGCGGGTCGTGCGCGAGGCGGTGGCCGTCGCGGGGGCGGTAGGAGTGCACGCGCCCGGACGCTACCGGCCGGCCGGCCGGGCGCGACCCGGCGTGGAGCGGGCCCGGGGGTGCGGTGCGTTCAGACCCGCGCCACCGCCCGCACCGGCGACCCGTCGCCACCGGCCAGCGCCCACCCGAACGCGAAGAACTCCACCCGCCCCGGCAGCGCGTCCAGCCCGGTGAGGTTCTCCACCACGACCCCCGGGTCCTCGCGCGAGCCCAGCAGGACCCGGTGCGCGGCCAGGGTGCCGGGGGCGTCGACGCTCGCGGTGTCGATCCCGACGGTGCGCACCCCGGCCGCGCGCAGCGCCCGCGCCGCCTCGACGGTGAGGTGCGCGTCGTCGGACCCGGTGCGCAGCAGCACGACCCGCGGCAGGTCCCCGGTCAGCAGCCCCGGGCCGACCGCGCGCGCCCCCCGCACGTCGAGGACCGCGGCAGGTCCGGCGAACAGGTCCAGGGGCAGTTCGTCGAGGGTGGGCCCGGCCGGGTCCACGTGGGCGGGGGCGTCCACGTGGGTCCCGGTGTGGCTGCCCAGCGTCAGCCGCGTGACGCGGAACCCGTCGCCGGGCAGCTCCTGCGCGCCGAACTCCGGGTCGCCGGGGAACACCGGCATCCCCTCCCGCACGGGGCGGGACAGGTCGATCCACATCAGCGGGGCCGTTCGACGACCCGCACCTCGACGCCGTCGGCCTCGCGGTGCACCAGGCCCACGAGGTCCTCGGTCCACAGCGCCGCCAGGACCCGCTGCGTCAGCACCCCCAGGGAGAAGTCGTCCCCGGCCTCCAGGTGCAGCGCCGGCCCCTCGGCGGTGACCCGTCCCTCGAGCACCGGTCCCGCGGCGCGGGCGACCTCGGCGGCCCGTCCCAGCCGGTCGGCCAGCGTCCCGGGCACCAGCGGCGGCGGTTCGACCCCGCCGGCGCCCAGGGCGGCGCGGACGGCCTCGACGTGCCCGAGCCGGAACCAGTCGCCGGCCGCGTCGCGCACCAGCGAGCGCGCCCCGGGGCCGTCCTGCCCCCGGGGCAGCACGAGGTCGCTCAGGCCGCGGAACAGGGCGGCCGGGACCCCGTCCGTCTTGCCCTTGACCAGGTCGGCCGCGGCGGCGATCTCGTCGGCGACGGCGCGGGCCGTGACCGACAGGTCGCGGCCCTGGGCGTCGACGGTGCCGCGCAGGTCGTCGAGCACGTCGAGGCCGGCGACGCCGAGGGCGAAGTCGGTCTGGCCCGTCCGCCAGGCCCGGCCCGCGGTGTCGGTCACCACGACGCCGACGACGGCCCCGGTCAGCTCGTGCAGCCGGTCGCGCAGGTCCCGGGCGGCGGCGTCGGGGTCGGCGGGCAGCGTGAGCACGACGTCGCCCTCGACGTTGGAGGCGTCGACGCCCGCAGCGGCCATGACGGGCCCGGCGGCGGCCTCGACGATGCGGGTGGTGGCCCCGGTGGGCGTGCGGCGGGCGGCCACGAGCCGGCGGGACTGCCGCAGCACCACGTCCTCGCGGGCGGCGGCGGGCGCGGTCAGCCCGGCGGCCTTGGAGACGACCTTGCTGGAGACGGCGATGACGTCGCCGTCGCTGAGGGAGGCGCGCTGGGCGTGCAGGGCGTCGACGACCGCGCGGGCGACGTCGTCGCCGGCGCGGACCTCACCGATCCCGCCGAGGCCGACGACCTGCAGGGGCGGGGCGTTGTCGGCGGCGCTCACGCGGCGCGGTCCTCACCGGTCAGGTCCAGGGCCAGGTCCAGCGCGGCCCCGGCGAGGTCGGCGGTGGCCTGCGGGGAGCTCATGAGCAGCGGCCGCCCGCGGACGGTCAGCCCGGCCCGCACGGGGGGCTCGTCCTCGGCCGCGACGAGCCAGCCGTCGAGGAAGTCGGCGTAGAGCCCGGCGACGGCCGCGGCCGTGGTGGGGACGCCCAGGGCGGCCAGGCAGGCGTCGGCCATGCCGCGCACGGGGGCGCCGCCGATCACGGGGGAGACCCCCACGACGGGCGCGGCGGTGCCCACCAGGGCCTCGCGCAGGCCGGGCACCCGCAGGATCGTTCCGATCGACACGACGGGGTTGCTGGGGGGCAGGACGACGACGTCGGCGTCGCGGACCGCCTCCAGCACCCCTGGGGCGGGGCGGGCCGCGTCGGCGCCGACGGGTTCGATGGCCAGGGCGGGCACGGCGGCGTGCAGCCGCACCCACCACTCCTGGAAGTGGACGCGGCGGACCGCGCCGTCGTCCCCGGCGAGGTCGACGTGGGTCTCCACGACGTCGTCGGTCATGGGCAGCAGGCGCGCCCCGGGCCGCCAGCGCTCGCAGAGGTGGGCGGTGACCTCCGAGAGGGTGGCGCCCTCGGCGAGCATGCGGGTGCGCACGAGGTGGGTGGCGATGTCCTTGTCGCCGAGGGTGAACCAGGACGGTTCGGCGCCGTAGGCGGCCAGTTCGGCGGCGACCCCGGAGGTCTCCTGCGACCGCCCCCAGCCGCGGGTCTCGTCGATGCCGCCGCCGAGGGTGTACATGACCGAGTCGAGGTCGGGGCAGATGCGCAGGCCGTGCATCGTCACGTCGTCGGCGGTGTTGACGACGATGGTGACGGCGGCCTGCCGCCGGGCGGGGTCGGGGGAGGCGGCCAGGTGCGCCAGCAGGCCGCGCAGGAAGCGTGCGCCGCCCACACCGCCGGCCAGGGCGGTGATCCGCAGGGGTCTGCTCACGTCGTTCACGCGGCTCATCATCCCCTGCCGGGGGATGCGGCCCCCGGTCGCGGGCCCCCGGTGGTGAGGTCCGTGTGACGGATGTGGTCGGAGTCACCACCTGAGGAGCGCAAATACCACGCTGGGCTTGACTCCGGGGGACGACACGCGTGTAATTCCACCAGTGGTGGTCGCACGGTGACTGGCACGATACGAGGAGTGACGGGATCGAGGCTGTGGGGGCCACCATGCGTGACGACGTGGACCAGATCGACCAGATCGACCGGATCGACCCGCTCGACGACCCCGCCGGCACCCCCTCGCCCGGGGGCCGGCCCGAGCTCGCGCTCGTCGACCTGACCGGTGGGCCGGCCGGCGTGCCGACCGGGCTGTCCGGCCTCACCCCCGAGGACCCGGGCTGGCAGGAGCTCGCGCTGTGCGCGCAGACCGACCCCGAGGCGTTCTTCCCCGAGAAGGGCGGCTCCACCCGCGAGGCCAAGCGGGTCTGCCAGTCCTGCGAGGTGCGCCAGGAGTGCCTGGAGTACGCCCTCGGCAACGACGAGCGGTTCGGGATCTGGGGCGGGCTGTCCGAGCGCGAGCGCCGCCGCCTCAAGCGCGCGATCGGCTGACGCCCCCTCGCTCCCCGGACCGCCGCGGTCGCGGGGGTGTTCGCGCACCCGATCGGCCGACAGGGCTGAAGGAACGCCCCCCGCGTGCCGAGAGTCAGGACGGGGGGACCGCCGGTCGCCCCGTGGAGCACGGGGAGTCATCGATGAACCAGTCGATCTGGGAGCGCCGCCAGGCCGTCGCCTCTCGGCTCGAGGGCCAGGCCCAGCAGGAGCGCAGCGTCCTGACCGAGCTGACCGCGACGTTCACCGCCGCGTCGCTGCGCCTGGAGGACGTGGACCCGCGCGGGTGCCTGCGGGCGTCCGTGGCCGCCGTCGCGCAGGTCGCGGCGGGCCGGCCCGGTTTCAACCTGGTGCTCGGAGCGGTCGGGCACGGGATCCGCGTGCAGTCCGACGAGCACGGCGACGTGACGCTGTCGGTCGTGACGATGGCGGTGGGTGAGCCGGCCCCGCGGGCCGTCGCCTCCGAGCTCGCCGCGCTGCTCTGGGACCGCTGACCCCTTTACGGTACTCGGGACCACGCTTTCAGCCCCTCACGGCCACCGCGCCGCCCGACGACACCTCTACCGACGCCGGACACCTCCGGCAGCACGTCACCGCTGACTGCCCGTGCGACTCGCAGCGGGTGTGCACGTCGGAAGAGGAGTTCGCATGACCTTCCTGTTGCGTCGCGTCCGGGTGGGCGCACGCTTCGCCATCGCCTTCGGGGTGATCCTGGCGCTCACCCTCGCCATGGGCGCCGTCGCGTTCATCGGGAACCGCGCCCAGTCCACGGCGCTGCAGCAGGCCCAGGACGCCACCGAGCTCGTCCACTACGTCGACGAGCAGAAGTACTACGACGCCGACATCATCGGCTGGCAGACCGGCTACGCGCTCGACACCTACCGCATCGGCGTCGAGGCGGCCCTCGCCGACGACAACGTGAACCGCGCCGGCTACCTCGCCGACCGCACCGCGCTGATCGCGTCGCTGAAGAACGCCCCCACCGAGCTGATGACCGCGCAGGAGCGGGCCGTCAACGAGGAGCTCCTCGGCCTCTGGGACCAGTTCGTCGACTTCGACAACCGCGCCGTCATCGCCTACCGCGACGGTCGCACCGCCGACGCCGAGACGCACATCAACGAGGGCGGCTTCCGCGTCTACGAGCAGGTCCTGACCCTGATGGACGGCCTGGAGGAGTCGGTCACCGCCCGCAGCGAGGCCGCCCAGGCCCGCGCGGTCCGCGTCGCCGAGACCGCCCAGCTGCTCATCGTCGGCTTCGCCGTCCTGGCCGTCGTCCTCGTGGCCCTCATGATCGTCGCCCTCGTCCGCACCGTGCTGCTGCCGCTGCGGGCGCTGACCGCCCGCGCCGAGGAGGTCGCCGCCGAGCGCCTGCCCGCGGCCATCGGCGAGATCCGCGACATGGCCGCCGACGGCACCCCGCCGACGCTGCCGGCCTTCGAGGTCCAGACGAAGGACGAGCTCGCCGCCCTCGCCGTCGCGTTCAACCACGTCCAGGACAGCGCCCTCGACCTCGCCGTCGAGCAGCGCCGCAACGAGATCGCCGCCGCCGAGATGCTCGTCAACCTCGGTCGCCGCAACCAGAACCTGCTCACCCGCACCCTGGCCTTCCTCGCCGAGCTCGAACGCTCCGAGCGCGACCCGCAGGTCCTGGACAAGCTGTTCCGCCTGGACCACCTGTCCACCCGCGTCCGCCGCAACGCCGAGTCGATGCTCGTCCTGGCCGGCGCGGAGCAGACCCGCACCAAGTCCCGCCCGGTGCCCGTCGCCGGTGTCGTCCGCGCCGCCCTCGCCGAGATCGAGGACTACCCGCGCGTGGACCTGACCGAGCTCGTCGACGCCACCCTGCACGGCAGCGCCGCGGCCGACGTCACCCACCTGCTGGCCGAGCTGCTGGAGAACGCGACCGCGTTCTCGCCCAGCACCACCCGCGTCGTCGTCACCGGCGCCCCGACCGTCGACGGCGGCTACGCCCTGACGGTCACCGACTTCGGCGTCGGCATGGACGACGCCGAGATCGCGCTGGCCAACGGCCGCATCGCCGGTGCGGCCGACTCCCGCCCCGACTCCCGCCTGCTGGGGCACCACGTCGTGGGTCTGCTCGCCTCCCGCTGGTCCCTGTCGGTCACGCTGAGCCGCGGCGGTTCGGCCGCCGCCCCCGTCGGGGTCGTCGCCGCCGTCGTGCTGCCCGCCTCGATGGTGGTCCTCGGGGCCCGTCCGGCCGCCGCTCCCGCGGTGGCCCCGGTGGCCCCGGCCGCCGCTGCGGCGGTGCCGGTGCAGACCGCCCCCGAGCTCGCCCTCGTCGGCGCCCCGGCCCCGGCCCCGGTGGAGACGGTCGCCGAACCGGCCCCGGTCGCCCCGGTGCAGGCCGTGGCCCCGCTGGTCCCCGCGGCCCCCGTCGAGCCGGTCGCCCCGGTCGCCCCGGTGCAGGCCGTGGCCCCGCTGGCCCCGCCCGCGCCGGCCGCCCGCCCCACCGGCGCCCCCCGCGTCCGCGGCGCCCAGCTGGCCGACCTGGGCCGCGACCTGGGCCGCACCGCCGAGGCCGGCACCGGTCCGCAGGTCGCCGCGGTCCCCGCGGACCTGCCCGCCGTCCCCACCCGGGTCCGCGGCGCGCAGCTGCCCGACACCGGCGACGGGTCCGCGGACACCGCGTCCACGTCCCGCAGCGCCGAGCAGGTCCGCCGCGGCCTGTCCGGCCTCCAGAGCGGCGTCGCGCGCGCCCGCCGCGACAGCACCAGCCCCTCCAGCCCCGAGAGCGAGTGATCATGAGCGTCAGCACCGTCAGCCAGAACGCGCAGGACGTCAACTTCCTGCTCGAGCGCTTCGTCGCCCAGACCCCCGGCGTGGAGCAGGCCATCGGGGTCTCCTCCGACGGGCTCCTCATGACCATGCGCGCCGACCTCGAGCGCGCCGACGCCGACAAGCTCGCCGCGACCGTCTCGGGCCTGACCACCCTGGCGGTGTCCGCCTCGCGGCTGCTGCACAAGGGGCCGCTGAGCCAGGTCATCACCGAGTTCGGGCAGGGCTACCTGCTGGTGTCCTCCATCGCCGGGCGCGCCTGCCTCGGCGTGGTCACCTCCGCCGACTGCGACCTCGGCCTCGTCGGATACGAGACGACGATGCTCGTCGAGCGCGTGGGGGCGCTGCTGACCCCCGAGCTCATCACCGAGCTGAAGACCTCGCTGCAGCTGTGAGCCCGCGCGAGGAGTTCGACGAGGTCGAGTTCGACGAGTTCGACGAGTTCGACCGCCCGTTCCTCGGGGCCGGCGCGGCGGTCGCCGCCGCCGCCCCGGTCCCCGTCCCCGTCGGCCCCGACGGGGACGGGGACGACGCGGAGGTCCGCGCCTACCTGCTCACCGGTGGCCGCACCGGGGGCGGGGCGGCGGGGATCGCCATGGAGACCACCGCCGTCGCCACCGCCCTCGGCGCGCGGGTCTCCGCCGCCGGGTCGCTGCCCTTCGAGCTCGGGGAGGTCCTGGCCTGCTGCGCGCAGGCCCGCTCCGTCGCCGAGGTCGCCGCGCTGGTCGGCATCCCCCTGGGGGTCGCCCAGGTCCTGGTCGGCGACCTCGTCGCCCGGGAACTGCTCATCACGACGTCCACCGCGAAGTCCCTCGCGCTCGACGTCTCGTTCATCGAGAGGTTGATCAACGGTGTCGCTGCACTCTGAGGCGGCCGCCCCGGCGGCCCCCGTGAAACGTCCCCCCATCCCGGTGAAGATCCTCGTCTCCGGCGGCTTCGGCGTCGGCAAGACGACGACCGTGGGAGCGCTGTCGGAGATCGAGCCGCTGAGCACCGAGGCCGCGATGACCTCGGCGTCGGTCGGCGTCGACTACGCCGGCGAGGCCAGCGAGAAGACCACGACGACCGTCGCGATGGACTTCGGCCGCGTCACGATCGACGACAGCATCATCCTGTACATGTTCGGCACCCCCGGGCAGGACCGGTTCGGGTTCATGTGGAACGACCTCGCCGACGGTGCGCTCGGCGGGGTCGTGCTGGTGGATCCCAGCCGGATCGACGACTGCTTCGTGGCGCTGGACTACTTCGAGAAGATCGGCCTGCCGTTCGTGCTGGCCGTCAACTCCTTCGCCGGCCGCAGCCAGCTCACGCTGGACCAGGTCCGCGCCGCCGCCAACGTGGACCCCGCCGTCCCCGTGGTGGCCGTCGACGCGCGCTCGCGCGAGGACGTGAAGCAGGTCGTGCTGACCCTGCTGCAGCTCATCCTGTCGCGGGCCCGCGCGGCCGCCTGAGGCGCGCCCCCGCTGCGGCGTCAGTCGCCGTAGCGGGGGTCGACCTCCTCGGGGGGCAGGTCCAGCAGGTGCGCCACCTGCTCGACCACCACGTCGGCCACCAGGTCGTCCAGCTCGTCGCCGTCGGCGCGGGTCTCCAGCGGCCGGCGGTACAGCACGACCCGCGCGGGCCGCTGCCCCTGCGCGGGGAACAGCCGGCCCAGCGGCACGACGTCGTCCTCCCAGGGGGCCGGGTCGGACGGCGGCACGTCCTCGACCGCGAACTCCACCCCGGCCAGCTGCTCGGCCCACCGCCGCTCCAGCAGCTCCACCGCGTCCAGGACCAGGTCGTCGAACCGTTCGGCGCGCGTGCGCGACGCCGGCAGCGACGCCGGCAGCAGCGGCCCGCGCAGGCCGCGGCCGTGCCGGTCGCGGCGCCTGAGCGAACGGGTCTGGGACCGGCGTCGGAGGACCACCGGGCGAGACTACCCGCGTGATCGGGGCGACACATCGCACCTCGTCCAGCGGACAGCCCGCCGACGGCGGTAGCGTGCCGCGGGTGAGCACCCGCACCCCAGGAACGAACGCCTCCCGCCCGGGAGCCGGCCGCTCCGCCGCGCCCAGCGCACGGCGCTGCTCGCGGACCGCGTGCGGGAAGACGGCCGTGGCGACGCTCACCTACGTGTACTCCGACTCCACCGCCGTCCTGGGCCCGCTGGCGACGTACGCCGAGCCGCACACCTACGACCTGTGCGCCGACCACGCCGACCGGCTGACCGCCCCCCGCGGCTGGGAGGTCGTCCGGCTGGCCCCGGAGCTGCTGGAGGCGGCCCGCCACCACGACGACCTCGACGCCCTCGTCGACGCCGTCAGCGACCGCCCCCGCGGCACCGAGCGGCGCATCGACCCCGACGCCCCGGCCGTCCGCCGCGGCCACCTGAGGGTCATCGGCGAGGAGAAGTGACCGCGCGGGCCGCTCAGCCGGGCGGCCCGGCTGCCGATGGAGCCTCGTGCCCGCAGCCAACGCGCCCCGCGCTCCCCGCCGTTCCCGCGCCGCCCGCACGGCCCCGCCGCTGGGGTCGCTGACCCAGGCCGCGCACCGCGAGACCGCGGCGTGCTCGCACTGCGGCAGCGAGCGCGTCACCCAGCTGTCGATGAACCTGACCGACGGCACGCCCGTGCAGTTCGTGTCCTGCCACGTGTGCGAGGAGCGCAGCTGGCTGTCGGCCGCCGGCCCGCTGACCGTCGACGGGATCCTGGAGCGCACCCGCAAGCACTAGTCACGGCTCCCGCGGCCCGCCGCCGGAGCGGCCGTCGCTTGTAGGCTCGCCAGCGTGAGCGCCCCGACCGTGAACCTGTCGTCCGTCATCAAGGCCTACGACGTCCGGGGCACCGTCCCCGACCAGCTCGACGCCGACGTCGTGCGGGCCATCGGCGCCGCCTTCGCCGAGGTCGTCGTCCTGCCCGAGACCCCCGCCGGCGCCGTCGCCCGGGCCGTCGTCGGGTACGACATGCGCCCCTCGTCCCCGGAGCTGTCCGCCGCCTTCGCCGACGGCCTCGCCTCCCGCGGCGTCGACGTCACGGTCATCGGCCTGTGCTCCACCGACGGCCTGTACTTCGCCAGCGGCTTCCTCGACGTCCCCGGCGCGATGTTCACCGCCAGCCACAACCCCGCGCAGTACAACGGGATCAAGATGTGCCGGGCCGGGGCCAGGCCCGTCGGCCAGGACAGCGGCCTGTCGGCGATCCGCGAGCTCGCCCAGGGCTGGCTGGACGCCGGGACCGTCCCGGCCGACGGCGGCACCGTCGGCGCCGTCGACGAGCAGGACCTGCTGAAGGCCTACGCCCAGCACCTGCGCACCCTCGTGGACCTGTCCGGCGGCCGCCGGCTCAAGGTCGTCATCGACGCCGGCAACGGCATGGGCGGGTTCACCGCCCCCGCGGTCCTCGGCGACGACGCCGGGCTGCCCGCGCTGCCCCTGGAGGTCGTGCCGATGTACTTCGAGCTCGACGGCACCTTCCCCAACCACGAGGCCAACCCCCTCGACCCGGCCAACCTCGTGGACCTGCAGAAGGCGGTCCCCGAGCACGGCGCGGACCTCGGCCTCGCCTTCGACGGCGACGCCGACCGCTGCTTCGTCGTGGACGAGAAGGGCGACCCGGTCAGCCCCAGCGCCGTGACCGCCATGGTCGCCCGCCGCGAGATCGCCAAGGAGATCCGCGCCGGCCGCGAGCCCGTCGTGATCCACAACCTCATCACCTCCCGCGCGGTGCCCGAGCTCGTCGAGGCCGACGGCGGCAAGCCCGTCCGGACCCGCGTGGGGCACTCCTTCATCAAGGAGCGGATGGCCGAGGTGGGCGCGGTGTTCGGCGGCGAGCACTCGGCGCACTACTACTTCCGCGAGTTCTGGTCCGCCGACACCGGGATGCTGGCCGCGATGCACGTCCTGGCCGCGCTCGCCGAGCAGGACCGGCCGCTGTCGGAGCTGGCCGCCGAGTACGAGAAGTACGTCGCCAGCGGGGAGATCAACTCCACCGTGCAGGACGCCGCCGCCACCACCGAGCGGGTCGTGGCCGCCATCACCGAGCAGGCCGCGGCCGAGGGGGAGACGGTCGAGGTCGACCGCCTCGACGGGGTCACCGTCTTCCACCCGGCGTCGGCGAACCAGCCGATGTGGTGGTTCAACCTGCGGGCCTCGAACACCGAGCCGCTGCTGCGGCTGAACGCCGAGGGCGCCGACGAGGCGACGATGGCCGTCCTGCGCGACCGCGTGCTCGAGCTCGTGCGGGGGACCGACTGATGGCGCTGGACGCCTGGGTGCTGGACCTGCTGCGCTGCCCCGCCACCGGCGCCCCGCTGACGCCGGTGACCGTCGGCGGGCAGGAGTTCCTGGCCACGCCCGACGGGGTCCGGTACCCCGTGCTCGACGGGGTGCCCGTCCTGCTCGTCGACGCCGCCGTCCCCCCGCGCGACGACGCGGCCGACGCGGCGGGGGAGGTGTCGTGACCGCCCTCGACGAGGCCCTGCTCGCCGACGGCGACCGCCTCAGCGCCGTCGACGAGGGCGGTGTCCTGCGCGCGCTGGCCAGCGCCGGGGCCCAGGTCCGCGAGGCCCTGGACCTCAGCGCGGAGGCCCGCGTGGCCCGCCTGGCCGACGAGGAGCGCCCGCGGGCCGTCGTCGTCGCCGCGCTCGCCGGCAGCTCCGTGGTCGCCGACATCGTGCAGGCCCTCGCCGGGCGCGCCTGCCCGGTGCCCGTCGTGGTCCGGCACGGCGGTCCGCTGCCGAGCTGGGTCGGCCCGCTCGACCTCGTCGTCGCGGTCTCGCTGTCCGGCCGCGCGCCGGGCCCGGTGGCGCTGGCCGTCGAGGCCGCCCGGCGCGGCGCGCGGGTCGTCACCGTCGCCGGGGAGGGGTCCCCGCTGGCCGACGTCGGCTCGCGCGGCGGCAACGTGCACGTCCGGCCCGCGCGCGGGGTCCGCGCCGACGGCGGCGACCCCCGCTCCTCGCGGGTGGCGCTGTGGTCGCTGGCGACGCCGGTGCTGGCGGCCTGCGACGCGATGGGCCTGCTGTCGGCGCCCGCGGCGGACCTGGCCGCCGTCGCCGACCGGCTGGACGCCGAGGCCGAGGCGTGCCGCCCCTGGTCGGAGACGTTCGTGAACCCCGCCAAGGTGCTGGCGCTGGAGGTGGCCGGCGCGGTGCCCGTCGTCCTGGCCGACGGGGACCTGATGGCGGCGGCGGCGCGCCGGGCGGCGGGGATGCTCGCCCGGACCGCGCGGGTGCCGGCCGTCAGCGGCGCCCTGCCGGACGACGCCAGCGAGGTCGTCGCCACCTTCGGCGGGCCGTTCGCGGCGGCGGGCGCCGACGACGTGTTCGCCGACCCGTTCCTCGACGGGCCCACCGGGCCGCGGCTGCGGCTGCTGGTCGTGCGGGACCACCCGGCCGCGGTGGCCGACGTGGACCGGCGGCTGACCGAGGCGGTCGTGACGACCGCGACCGACGCGGGCGTCCGCGTCAGCGAGCTCGTCGCCGACGAGGGCTCCCCGGCGCAGCGGCTGGCGCAGGCGATCGCCCGCGCCGACTTCGCCGCCGCGTACCTGGCGCTGGCGTGCGGGGTCGACCCCGCGCGCTCCCCGCAGGTGGCCGACCTCAAGGACCGCCTGGGCTGACCGCGCGCGCCGTCAGGGCAGGCGCTGGACCAGCACGACGGTCCGGTCGTCCTGCCGGGCGCGGAACTGCGAGTGGCGCAGCGCGGCGGCCGTGACGCCGTCGACGATGCGCTCGGGCGTCGGGCCCGGGACGGCGGCCGTCAGGTCCCCCAGGGCGCCGACGACGCCGTCCACCCCGAACTCCACGCCCTGCCCGTCGCGGGCCTCCAGCACCCCGTCGGTGCAGGCGAACAGGCGGTCCCCGGCCTCGAACGGCAGGCTCTCCTGCGTCCACCGCGCCTGCCGGAACACCGCCGACAGCAGCGGGCCGGTGGCCGCCAGCTCCCGCCAGGGCCCGGTCCGGTGCTGCACCAGGGCGGGCGGGTGCCCGGCGCTGGCGTAGGTCAGCGTCTGCGCCGCCCGGTCCACCACGGCCAGGAAGACGGTCGCGAACAGCTCGGGGTCGACGTCGCCCAGCTGGTCGGCCGCGGCCCGCAGCGCCGCCGCGGGGGTGCTGCCCAGCCGGGCCGCGGTCGCCAGGGAGTGCTTGAGCCGCAGGGCCAGGACGGCGCTGACCGGCCCGTGCCCGGCGACGTCGCCGACGACGACCGCCACCGAGGCCGGGCCGACCTCCACGACGTCGTACCAGTCCCCGGCCAGCAGCCCCTCGGCCGGTTCGACCCGCGCGTGCAGGTGCAGGTCGGGCAGGTCGGGCAGGGTCGGCACCAGGGCGCGCTGGAGGGCGTGCAGGGCCGGTTCGGCCTGGGCGACGGCGTCCAGGGCCCGCCGGGTGCGGCCCAGGTCGGCCGTCAGCCGGTCGCGCATGGCCGTGACGTCCTCGGCGAGGTCGCGCACCTCGACCGCCCCCGCGCTGGGCAGCGTCGCGGTCAGGTCCCCGTCGGCGACGGTCCGGCTGGCCCGGGCGAGCTGGGCCAGCGGGGTGGTCACGGTGCGCCGCAGCAGCAGGCACCCCACCCCCAGCGCCGTCGCCATCGCGAGCAGGCCCGCGGCCACGGTGACCAGGAGCCGCCGCTGGGCGCGCTCGGCGTGCGCGACGTCGTGCGCCTCCTGCGCGGCGAGCCGGGCGTCCAGGACGTCCAGCGCGTCGCGCAGGGCGTCGAACCGCCGCTTGCCGTCGAGGGTCACGTACAGGGCCCGGGCCCTGTCGAGGTCCCCGGCGCGCACACGGTCCCGCTGCCGCTGCGCGTACGCCGTCCAGTCGTCGTGGGCGGCCAGGACGTCGTCCCACCGGCCCGCGGCCACGCCCAGCGACCGCAGGCACGCGGCGCTGGCCCGTTCCCGGGCCGGCAGGTCGCGCCCGGCCCGGTCGTACGGCTCCAGGAACCGGTCGTCGGCGGTCACCAGGTAGCCGCGCAGCGCGGACTCCTGGTCGACGTGGGCGGCCCGGTTCTCGCCGAGCTCGCGGCGGCACTCGGCGGTCCGCGTCAGGTGGCGGCGGGCGTCGTCGAGGTCGCGCACGGCCAGCAGCGAGCCGGTGCCGGTCCCGGCCAGGACGAGCAGGGCCACGCCGCAGGCGTAGGTCACCCACCGCGTCAGGGAGCGGGGACGGGGCTGGGACCGCGGGGGCCGGTGCTGCCGCGACCGGCTGCGGCGCCCGGTACGGCGAACCTCCGTACCGTCGTCGGTCACCTACTCAGTGTGTTCGAGGGGCGGGTTCCGTCAAGCCCCCCGCGGGGCCGGGACGCGGGAGCCGGTCACCCTCCGTCGCCGAGCGCGTAGGCTGGTCGTCGCTCCGGCGTGCGGTGATGCCGCTCGGCACGAGCACGGGCCCAGAGGGGCCGCGCCGGGGGAACGTCACTGACCGCACGAGAGGACTGGAATGTCTTTCGAGTACCAGGTCCGGGACCTTTCCCTGGCCGAGGCCGGACGCCACGAGCTGCGTCTGGCCGAGCACGAGATGCCCGGGCTGATGGCGCTGCGCGCCGAGTTCGGCGACTCCCAGCCGCTGGCCGGCGCCCGCATCGCCGGCTCCCTGCACATGACGGTCCAGACGGCCGTCCTCATCGAGACCCTCGTCGCCCTCGGCGCGCAGGTCCGCTGGGCCAGCTGCAACATCTTCTCCACTCAGGACCAGGCCGCCGCGGCGGTCGTCGTGGGCACCGGGACCCCCGAGGCGCCCGCGGGCGTGCCCGTGTTCGCCTGGAAGGGCGAGACGCTCGAGGAGTACTGGGCGCTGGCCGACCGCATCTTCGACTGGGGCACCGACGCCGAGGGCCACCGCATCGGCCCGAACATGATCCTCGACGACGGCGGCGACGCCACCATGCTCGTCCTGGAGGGCAAGCGCTTCGAGGCCGCCGGCGCCGTCCCGGCCACCACCGACGAGCACTCCGAGGAGTACGCCGTCGTCCTGGAGCTGCTGCGGAAGTCCCTCGCCGAGGACCCCCAGCGCTGGACCCGCGTCGCCGAGGGCATCCAGGGCGTCACCGAGGAGACCACGACGGGCGTGCTGCGCCTGGCCGAGTACCACCGCAACGGCGTCCTGCCCTTCCCGGCGGTCAACGTCAACGACTCCGTCACCAAGTCGAAGTTCGACAACAGGTACGGCACCCGCCACTCCCTCATCGACGGGATCAACCGGGGCACCGACGTCCTCATCGGCGGCAAGACGGCCGTCGTGTGCGGCTACGGCGACGTCGGCAAGGGCTGCGCGGAGTCCCTGCGCGGTCAGGGCGCCCGTGTCGTCGTCACCGAGATCGACCCCATCAACGCCCTGCAGGCCGCGATGGACGGGTACCAGGTCGTCCGCCTCGAGGACGTCGTGGAGACCGCCGACCTGTTCATCACCGCGACCGGCAACAAGGACGTCGTCATGGCGGCCGACATCGCGCGGATGAAGCACCAGGCGATCGTCGGGAACATCGGCCACTTCGACAACGAGATCGACATGGCCGGCCTGGCCCGCATCCCCGGCGTGGAGAAGGTCGAGATCAAGCCGCAGGTCCACGAGTGGCGCATCCCCGCCGCCGAGGGCCGTCCCGCGCACAACGTCATCGTGCTGTCCGAGGGGCGGCTGCTGAACCTCGGCAACGCGACCGGCCACCCGAGCTTCGTCATGTCGAACTCGTTCGCGAACCAGGTCCTCGGCCAGATCGAGATCTTCACCAAGCCGGAGAGCTACCCGGTCGGGGTGCACCGGCTGCCCAAGCACCTGGACGAGAAGGTCGCCCGGCTGCACCTGGACGCCCTCGGGGTGCGGCTGACCGAACTGACCAAGTCGCAGGCCGACTACCTCGGCGTCGACGTGGCCGGGCCGTACAAGTCCGACCACTACCGGTACTGACAGCCGTACCGCACGGTCGCCGACGCGCCCGGCACCCCCAGCGGGTGCCGGGCGCCGTCGTCCCTGGCACAGTGTCCGGGTGTCGCTGGAGGACGCTGCTTCCTGGGCCACCGTCCTCGGTGGCCTCGCCGTGCTCGCCGCGTTCGCGCGCGGCTGCGTCCTGGTCGCCATGAAGTACCACGCGCGGGAGGTCCGCCGCTGGCAGCAGACCGAGCAGGGTCTGGACGGCGGGCGGCTGCGCTGGTGGAACTGGGTCCGGGCGCGCTGGCGGCTGCTGTGGGCCACGGGCCGGGTGCGGACCCGCCGCGAGGGTGCGGAGTAGTTCAGCGCGCGCGATCGGCGGGGTGGCCCCACGATCGATCAGTGGACGACAGCACCCCCTACCCCCTCGGCGTCTCGCTGCGCGAGAACGGGTTGAACGTGGCCGTGTACTCCGAGACGGCCGAGGCCGTCGACGTCGCGGTCTTCGACCCCGACGGCGCCGAGACGGCGCACCGGCTGACGCAGCGCTCCGGTCACGTCTTCCACGGCCTCGTCCCCGGCGGGATCGGCACCCGGTACGGGTTCCGCGTCCACGGGGAGTGGGAACCGGGCGAGGGGCTGCGGCACAACCCCGCCAAGCTGCTGCTCGACCCGTACGCCCGGGCCGTCGAGGGTTCCTGGGGCGCCGGGGAGGAGACGTTCGGGCACACCTTCGACGACCCCGAGCAGCGCAACGACGCCGACTCGGCCGGTTCGGTCGCCAAGGCCGTCGTGGTGGACCCCGCGTTCGACTGGGGCGACGACACCGCCCCGCGGGTCCCGCTGGCCGACACCGTCGTCTACGAGGTCCACGTCAAGGGCTTCACGAAGCTGCACCCCGACGTCCCGGAGGAGATCCGCGGGACGTACGCGGGCCTGGCCCACCCCGCCGCGATCCAGCACCTGGTGGACCTCGGCGTCACCACCGTCGAGCTGCTGCCCGTGCACCAGTTCGTCCAGGACTCCCACCTGGCCGAGAAGGGCCTGCGCAACTACTGGGGCTACAACTCCATCGGGTTCTTCGCCCCGCACAACGAGTACAGCGCCTCCGGTGACGACGGCGCCCAGGTCCGCGAGTTCAAGGAGATGGTGAAGGCCCTGCACGCCGCGGGGCTGGAGGTCGTCCTCGACGTCGTCTACAACCACACCGCCGAGGGCAACCACCTGGGCCCCACCCTCTCGCTCAAGGGCATCGACAACGGCTCCTACTACCGCGTCGTGGAGGAGGAACCGGAGAACTACTTCGACACCACCGGCACCGGGAACTCCCTCAACGTCTCCCACCCGGCGGCGCTGCAGCTGATCCTGGACTCCCTGCGCTACTGGGTGAGCGAGATGCACGTCGACGGGTTCCGCTTCGACCTCGCCACCACCCTGACCCGCCAGTGGGGCGACGCGCACGTGCACTCCGCGTTCCTCGACATCGTCCACCAGGACCCGGTGCTGGCGCCGGTCAAGCTCATCGCCGAGCCCTGGGACACCCAGGGTTACCAGGTGGGGGGTTTCCCGGCCCGCTGGTCGGAGTGGAACGGCAGGTACCGCGACGACGTCCGCGACTTCTGGCGCGGGCAGGGGTCGCTGGGGGCGCTGACCCAGCGGATGACCGGCAGCCCCGACGTCTACGAGGCCGACCGGCGCTCCCCGCTGTGCAGCGTGAACTTCCTCACCGCCCACGACGGGTTCACCCTGGCCGACCTCACCGCCTACGACGAGAAGCACAACGAGGCCAACGGCGAGGACAGCCGGGACGGCGAGAGCGACAACCGGTCGTGGAACTGCGGCGCGGAGGGGCCGACCGACGACGAGGGCGTCAACGCCCTGCGGGCCCGGCAGCGGCGGAACCTGCTGACCACGCTCCTGCTCAGCGCGGGCGTCCCGATGCTGCTCGGCGGCGACGAGTTCGGCCGCACCCAGGGCGGCAACAACAACGCCTACTGCCAGGACGACGAGATCTCCTGGTTCGACTGGGCGTCGGCCGACTCCGACCTGCTGGGGTTCACGCGCGACCTGCTGCGGCTGCGCCGCGAGACGCCGGCCCTGCGGCCGTCGTGGTTCGGCCCGAACTCGCTGTCGCTGCGGGCCGACGGGCAGCCGATGGGGCAGGAGGAGTGGGACGACGCGAACGCCCGCGCCTACGCCGTGCAGTTCTCCACCGAGGGGTCCCCGACGGTGCTGCTGCTGGTGAACGGCGCGGCGAACCCCGTGGAGTTCACGGTTCCGCCCGCGCCGGGCGGCCCGTGGAAGCTCGTGGTGTCCTCCGACCCGCGGCAGGAGGTGGGCCGCGAGGTCGGTGAGCTGCTGGTGGGGGAGTGGTCGACGACGGTGCTGAGGTCGGCCATCATCGACCGGTGATGAGAGCGCACCGCTGGCCCGCCGCCGTCGAACCCGAGGACCTCGGGGCCGTCGTCCACGGACCCGTCGTGCTGGGGCGGGCGACGGGGATCGTGGCGGGCCTGCGGTGCGTGTTCGCCCACCGCGACGGCCTGTCGCTGCCGTTCGTCCTGCGCGCCGAGGGGGTGCAGGCCGAGGCCGCGGCCCGGCAGAGCTTCTCCAGCCACCTGCCGCTCGACGAGAGCGGTCCGGGCAGCTGGTCCGAGCCGGTCGTCGCCATCGGGATCGGCGACCACGAGGGGTTCGCCGACCCCTCGCGGTCCAGCGGCGGCGGCGGGGAGGACTCCTTCGCCCTCGACGCGAGCTTCTGGGTCGACGAGCTGCCCACCGACGGCAAGCTCACGATCACGGTGAGCTGGCCGCAGGCGGGGCTGCCGCAGACCCGCACCGAACTCGCGCTGCGCCCCTGGACGGCCGAGGAGGTCCTGCCGCTGCTGTGACGGGCGCGGGGTTCGGATCGTTGGCCCCTCGCTGCCGATCATCGGCAGCGAGG